>JAJYXD010000026.1 GCA_021791135.1 bacterium
CGGCCCGAAACCCGGGGTACCGGTCGGGTCAACCGAGATCATCCCCGACCCGCTCCCCGGCACTTGCCCCGCACTGGGACCAGTGAACGCTTGCGCCTTACGCGCAAGCGAAACTCCAAATATCAAATACCAAATTCCAAATAAAACTACAATCACCAAGAACCAAACGGCGACTTTTCTATTACGCACAAATTTTCTCGGAGAATTTAACATTTTTCTATAATTGAAGAAAATATTTTTTTCAACTCGAGTGATTCGAATACAAGTGAGCTCCCCTCTTCTTCAAATTTTTCCTCATTTGCGGCAATGATTAATCGCAACCAATAACCTGATTCCTTCGCTTCTTTACGAGAAATTTTTAATCGCATTACGAAATCCTTTTTACTAAAGGCCTCATTTGCCTCAATATAATTCGCCCCAACCGAACCGGAAGAACGTATTACTTGTTTTCCGTCTTCAATATTAGCTATCGTCTTTGGTATTTTTCTTATAAATTCTCTCACTTGCTTTGCAAATTGAAACGTCCTTTCCTCAAGATCAAACGGCCGTTCTCTTTTTTGGTCATTCGTCATTGGAGCTTATTTGGAATTTGGTATTTGTAATTTGGATTTTCGTCATCCTATGGGATGACGATGACGGTTCCTTGTATCTTCCCCGATGGAGGGCAATGATCCCTGCACTCGAAGACGAACGTCCCTGTACCTGTGGTCTGAAACGACACCTGTTTTGTTTCTCCCTTTTTCACCATGGTGTAAAGCCCTGTGTAGGGCATGGAAAAATCAAAATCCACTCCTACCGCCGTGAGATTAATCTGCACGAGGTTTCCGTTTTTCACCGTAATCGAATCCGGATTAAATCCGTTCTCCGAAACCGTCATAGAGAAAATACCGAGCGTCTGCGGCACGTTCGGCGCGGCAGGCGCTTCGTGGACCGGCACGGTAAGCGTCGCGTTCTTCGGGACCTCGGATGTGTACTCTCCCTTCGAAATAACCGTTTCTCCAGAAGATGGGTTCCCTTCCGGCGCCGCCGGTCCGTTCTGGGGCGTTTGCGCATTTCTGAAGAAGATACCGATCACGATACCTCCAAAAACCACAACACCGAGAACGATTACTATCGTAATCTGCTTTTTCGTCATCCTTGTTTCATTATAGCAGAAGAGTGGGCAAGGAATGTAGCAGTGATGGGTATTTGAGACATTGCCCTCCAAGCTCTCCAAGTCTCCCAAGCTCCCCAAGTCCCAGTCCTCAAAAAATCACATATGTGAAAATTTGAGGACATTTCCTTCACTTCCTCACTTCCTCTCCTCACTCTCTCTCTCCTCCTCTTCCTCGCTCTCTCTTCCTTTACGGCTACAGAAGGTGAAAATGTTTTTTTAATTCCCCGTCCCCTTCCAATACGTCAATCAACATTACTTTGCAGTAACCATGAAGATTGTTCGTCACCACGAATTTCCAGAATTCCTCGGACATTTTATAAGGCGCTATCCACACACTTTTCTGTAGCTGAAAAAAGTTAGATTCTTTAAGCGCGCGAAGAAGCACGAAACGTTTTGCATTCTCTTTTACGGGCACGTCAAAACTAATCAACCGCCACTTCCCGTCCCACTTCGTTCTCGACTCGTTAGGCTTTTTTCTCTTTCGATAACGGGAGAAGAAAAGAATGCCTTTCGAGGTAAGTTTATATGCGTCGCCGCTTTTTGAAATGAGACCGCGCACCTGGAGACGTTGGAGACTCTGACGGAAATATTTTTTTCGATCGTGCCGCGCGAGTAGTTCTTCTACTACCGCGCATCCCACCGCGTTCACGGCACCAAAAAGCTCGCAGATTTCCCTCACGTGTCGCTGTGCACCGCCAGAGGTTTTTGCCATATTTCTATTATATCATTTCTATTGTCCTCAAAAAATCACATATGTGATTTTTTGAGGACTGCTCAAATACCTCCAGCACTTTCAATACTTTCAAAATCTGTTTTCAAAATCTGTTTTTAATTCCTTACTCTCCACAATCCCCAGCTCCTCGTTTCATTTTCTTTCCACACCGCGAAGATAATCGTTGATGTTCAATACTGCTTTCACCGCATCCCCTGCGGAGATGTTATTTTGCTTGTAGAGCACGTCCGTCGCGTCCCCCGCGGCCCAGACTCCGGGAACCGAGGCGCGCTGAGTTTTATGATCGACAACTACCTCTCCCCGCTCGTTTAAGGCAACAAGACCCTTCAAGAGATCACCGTTCGGAATAATGCCTATCTCCACGAATACCCCCTGCACGGCAAGTGTTTTCACCCCGTTAGAAATCTCGCCCGCGCTCTGCGCGCCCGAAGGGCCTAAGGGCGGGCTATTTCTAACGGGGTGAATTTCTCCAGGAGCTAACTCTTTATACTCGAGTCCGGTTACAGCCTTATCGCCAAGAACTCGTTTCGTCTCCGCATTCAAGAGCACGGTTACCTTCGGCGACGCCTTGATGCGTTCCTGGGTGACTGCATCGCCCTTCAAGCTGTCGCGGTGATGCAGGAGGAAAATTTTATTCGCGTAAGGGATGAGATCCTCAACCGCCTCGAGTCCCGCATTTCCCCCTCCGACAACCGCCACGTCCATTCCCCCGAAAAGCGGCGCATCACAGGTGGAACAGTACACCACGCCTTTTCCTTCGAGCTCCTTTTCTCCCGGCACGTCGAGTTTTCGTCTCCGTGACCCGGCGGTAAGAAGCACCGTCTTCGCTTCGAATGTTTTTCCGTCTCTGGTCGTTATTTTGAACGAGGGAATGTCTCCCTGAATACGCTCGACGCGCTCCACAAAATCCCCCTCCACGATATCAATGCCTTCGTGATGGGACTTCAGATGCTGTTCCATTTTTTGTCCGAGTTCGAATCCCGATATCTCGACTTCGCCTATCCAGTTGCCGATCTTATCGGACACGAGCGACTGCCCGCCGAACGTGTCGGTGATGAGCGCCGTCTTTATTTTTTTCCGAGCGGCATACACCCCCGCAGCTACACCCGCAGGACCGCCACCGATGATTACGAGATCATGCATAACGTGTTCATTCTGTCTCTTTTTCGAAGAGTTTGCAAACAAAAAGCAATCCGAAGTTAGTTAGTTATCGTCGCCGCCGCTTTCTTCCTCGTTTTCCACCTGTACAAGAGGAACCTTGCAGGTGGGACACTCGCCGGGATCCACGTCGGTGTAACCACAATCGGGACATTGATACATAACGCTTAGGGTGCTAACGACCTTGAGAATGGTTTCTATTTAATTCCGAGCTTTCTCGCAATCCCCGATCGATTGAATCCTACGAATATTTCGCCGTCGATGTCCACCACCGGAACTCCCATCTGATGCGATTTGTGCGCCATCTCTTCACGCGCTCGCACATCGAGCGCGACATCCTTCTCCTGATATTCAACGTGGTGTTTCGCCAAAAACTCCTTGAGCATCCGGCAATATACGCAGTTGGGAGTAGAATAAACGATGATCACATTATTGCTCTTGATTGTTCCCCGAGAGATTCCACAGGGAGAAGATTATAGCGAGCGCTCCTATGAGCAGATTGTTCCAGGAAACAAGATTCAGGGAGGAAAACCCGAGAATCCACGGCGAGAGGATAAGCCACACCCCCAATCCCAGAACGACCCAGTGATTCCACTTCATCCCGTTAGAGAAAGGAAGCGCTTTAAGCGGTTCCTTAAATACCTTTTACCCATTCCTGTTTTCAAATATTGTTCTCTTACCCTTGCATCATGATCATTCACGCATGCTTCATAGTAGAGAAGAGTAAAAGGTCCTCGCCCTTTTGTTGATGTAACCATATTTTAGTATGTAGGTATAAATCACAGTAGGTTCTCTAACGGGATAAATACTCTTTTCATTATACCACAGGATACCGGAGTTATCGGTAGCTATCCCCTCACGGCATACAATCTCCTCCCCGCACGGCATACCTACCGCTCGGGCGCTCCGGGCCGCTTGGCCAAGTCTTACCCTCGCGGTCGGTATTCCGTACGGGGACATCTCCCGAGTTGTCCCCAATATAAATATAAAGAAGCCCGGCTTCCTCGCGGAGGCCGGGCTTCTCTTTTGCCTTTATCTTCGGAAGGAGCGAACTCGTTCCTGATGGCACTGGCGGCACAAAAGCTTGTCCAAGCGGGACGGATCCGGCTCAAAGGGAAGTTCCGTTATCGGAGTTCCGCACTTCGCGCACTGCCAATCACCCTTGTACATCTGGCGTTGAAAGCCACCACCTCTATTTTCATCAAAACTCATGCTGGTCTTTTTCTCTTGTTTTTCGACTCTTTTTTCTACGTACCTGAACCAGACACAACTTGGGTTTTACGCCTTCGCGTCGATTCGTAAGTATCCTGTAACGAATTATTTTGACTTCTGGAGTGCGGCGTCGATAGCCGACTTCACCTGCTCAAGCGGCATCGCGCCGTTAATTGTCGATTTTGATCCGTCCGGTGCAATCACCACCGAATACGGAGTACCCTGTGCACCCGAGTTCGCTGCATCACTCGACTGCGCATTGATGATGTCTTTTCCATAACCGCTCGAAAGACAGGTGTTAAACTCGTTCACGTTTATCCCCACCCGCTGAGCAATTTTCGGAAGTTCGGCTTCATCGAGTCCGTTATTGGAAGGGGTGATCTCGAATATCGCGTCGATATACTGCCAGTACTTGTCGTTTCCACCGAGCTTCGCGGCACATTCCGCGGCCTGTGCTTCCTTGAGGGCTTTGGAATGCAACTGCGTAAGCGGGAAGTTTCTGAAAATCCACGCAACTTTTTCTTCGTAGAGCGACATCGCTGATCTCATCGTCTGATGAAACTGCTTGCAGAAAGGACATTCGAGATCTGAAAACTCAACGATCTTCACCGGCGCATTGGGATTGCCGAAAATATGATCGGCCGCAGACACCGGTTTCACGTTCGAGGGAGAACCCTGACCCTGCGGAGGCTGCTGCCCCTGTCCTTGTGCCTGTCCGTTATCTGCCGGAGGGGTAACGGCCGCCCCGGCTCCCTTCCCCGCATTATAAACAAGCGCCACTCCTATAATGAGGGCCGCAACTACGATGGCGACGGGGAGAATATAATCCTGATGACTTCTCGCGTGCTTCGTTCTTGTTTCTTCTTCCATATAATTGAATAATTGATAAAAGTGTAGTGTGCCGCTAGGATAAAGTCAATACAACCCGGAATACGGATTCATTATGTCTCAACTTAAAAAAGTCGTACTTCTTCTCGGCGACATCGCCTTTTTCTACGTAGCGCTCTTCACGGCGCTTATAGTCCGTTATGGGGCCGATTATAGGGAATATGCCCCCGAGCATCTCACTTCTTTCTCCTGCATACTCGTGATCTGGGTGATCCTCCTCGCCGCATCGAACCTGTACGACCTTCGCGTACTGAGGAACGATCTCCGCTTTTTCCGGACCTTTCTTGTCGCCGACGCGATTACCGTCGTATCCGCGCTCGTGCTTTTCTACGTACTGCCTTTCGGAATCGCACCGAAAACGAATCTGGTGCTTTTTGCCGCATCGCTCACGGTGTGGGGACTTTTTTACCGGTGGGGCTTCAATACGATCGCCGCGCATAGCGCCCCCGAACGCGTATTTATTTTAGGGGAATCGAAAGAAATTACCGATCTCGTAAGCTACATCGAAGGAAACCCGCAGCTCGGATATCGCATCGCCGTATGGGAACGGAGAGCGCTCGGCGAAAGCGGGTGGCGCGGGCTCCCGGAACGCATCGTAGCGGAGCGCGCGACCGTACTTATCATTCCCGCGGATCTCAAAAAGGATTCTTTCGCGAACGATGTCATTTACTCCTGCATCCTTCGCGAGATACAGGTACGCGATGTTCCTTCCTTTTACGAAAATGTGATGGGATTCACGCCGCTCGCCGAACTCGGCGCCGGATGGTTCTTGGAGGAGCTCGTCGAAGCGCGACCGCTTTATAACACCCTAAAGACCTCGTTCGACATCCTCTTTGCACTTCTTCTGTTTTTTTTCCTTCTGCCCGTCATGGCGGTGATCTGGATTCTTATTCGGCTCGACTCGCACGGTCCCGCGATCTACAAGCAGGTCCGCGTAGGAAAGAACGGAAAACATTTCACGCTCTATAAATTCAGAACCATGCGTATCGACGCGGAGAAAGAAGGCGCGCAGTGGGCGCACGTAAACGACCCGCGGGCGACGAAGATCGGGGCGCTCCTTCGTATCTCGCACCTCGACGAATTTCCCCAACTCATCAATATTCTGAAAGGAGATATTTCTTTCGTGGGCCCCCGACCCGAGCGACCCGAGTTCGTCGAGATCCTGAAAAATCAAATCCCCTACTACGAGATCCGGCTCGTGGTAAAACCGGGGCTCACGGGATGGGCGCAGATCAACTATCGCGCGAACGTCAATACGGAAGAGGCCTACCACAAACTCGAATACGACATCTTCTATATCAAACGCCGCGGATTCGTATTTGATATTCTGATTATTTTGAAAACGCTGAGAACGATATTCGCGACACCAAAATAATTTTAAATTTCAAGTTCTAAATTTTAATTTAATTTTTCAACTTTAAAATTTACTCACTCAATTGAAATTTGAAATTTAGAATTTAAAATTTGTATCTATGATCAAGCGCATCAAATCCTTTCTCTTCGAAAATAAAAGCGAGAAGCAGACATTTTTGAAAAATACTTTCTGGCTTTCGGGAGGCACTATGGCAAGCAGGATCGTCCGCGCGTTCATGATTATCTACGCGGCGCGCATCTTGGGCACCGAGGGGTACGGGATTTTCTCTTATGCGCTGTCTCTCGCGGCATTCTTCACGATATTCTCCGACGTCGGCCTTTCGGGACTCCTTACGCGGGAACTGGTGAAGAAACCGGAGGAAACACAACGCTACATCGCAACGACGCTCCGCATCAAATTCGCATTCGTCATACTCGGCATCGCATTCACGCTTTTCGTGGCGCCGTGGTTTATCAAAGTCGATGCGGCGCGGCCGCTTCTCCCCGTTGTGGCGCTCCTCCTCGCGTTTGACAGCATGCGCATCTTCATTTTTGCGATCACTCGCTCAAAAAACAAGATGGAGATCGAATCTGGGCTAAGCGTTCTGACCGACATCTTTATTACCATCTTCGGATTCACCGCTCTCTTTCTTCTGCCGAACGCGCAATGGCTCGCGATCGCGTATACCGCGGGGAGCGGCCTCGGATTCTTCACCGCGTTTTTCGTTGTCCGCAAGTGGGCTGGAGATTTTTTCAGGGGATTCGACAGGTCGCTCGTGAAGCCGGTTCTTTCCTCCGCGTGGCCGTTCGCGGTTATGGGGCTCCTCGGAGGGTTTATGATAAACATCGACACGATTATCATCGGCTGGTTCAGGAGCGCAAGCGAGCTTGGACTCTACGGAGCGGTGCAACGCCCGATTCAGGTTTTTTACATGCTCCTGGGATTCATAAATACGAGTTTGTTTCCTCTCTTAAGTAAATTCGCGCACGAGGAAAAGAACGAACGCACCAAAACGGTTCTCGAACGCGCAATAGCAGGCGCCCTCGCGATCGCACTGCCACTCACGATCGGGGGCATTATCGTCGGAACTCCCTTTATTAAACTTCTCTTCGGCACGCAATATCTCGAGGGAACCCTCACGTTTCAGTTGCTCCTTCTTACACTCATTCCGGTGTTCGCGGGCAGTATGATCGGGAATGCGGTTTTCGCGTATGACCGGCAAAAAATATTTCTTGCGAGCGTCGGCATGGGCGCGGCCACGAATATCATACTTGATCTCGCCTTGATTCCTTCGTACGGCATCGCGGGATCGGCGGTTGCGACCATCGTCGCACAAGTTATCTCGAATGGATACGTATACGTGAAATTCAAACGAATAATTCCTGTTTCGATCGTTCCTCTTCTCGGAAAAATCACGCTCGCGGCGCTCGGGATGGGAATCGCCGTGTTCGGTGTAAGTCGGGCGGGATGGACGGTAATCCCGGCGATTATTCTCGGTGTCATCGTATACGCGGCTCTTCTCTTCCTTCTGAAGGAACCGCTTCTTGAAGTGATAGGAATACGAAAACCCATTGAGAAATCTATCGAGGCCGGGCCTCGATAGATTGGAAATCTGTTTCTCCGTTCCGAAGATTTTAAAAACATATGAGGACTGATTTATAAATCAGTCCTCAAAATTATTTCTGCACCGCGCGATACGATGCCCCATACGACATCACATAGGCGATGTATCCCCCCGAACCATTTCCTGTCGGGATAAGAA
>JAJYXD010000052.1 GCA_021791135.1 bacterium
ACAAAATGATCGCGTCTTCGAAGTTCGCTCCTTTCCACGGAAGGAACGCGACAAGAAGGTTTTTTCCAAGTGCAAGCACCCCCTCTTCCGTCGCAGGACCGTCCGCAAGCACGTCACCGGGCTTCACCTTGTCTCCCACGTGTATGATCGGACGCTGTGACATGCAGGTCGATTGATTCGATCGTTTAAACTTGTAAAGCGGGTACGTCTTCGCTCCATGTTCCGTTTTCACCGTGACGCCGCCCGCATCGACTTCGGAGATCACGCCATGAACATCGGATACGATAACCTGTCCGGAATAATGAGCGGCTCGCTCTTCTTCCCCCGTACCCACGAGTGGCGCTTCGGGCTTCACCGTAGGAACTCCCTGGCGCTGCATGTTCGATCCCATAAGTACGCGGTTCGCGTCGCTGTGTTCGATAAAAGGAATAAGCGAGGTCGAGATACTGATCATTTCGTCGGTCGAGATATCCATATAATCCACCTCTCCACGCATACAGGTACCCGGTACTCCCTTGATGCGCGCCGGAACCACTTTTTCCCGAATCACCCCCCGTTCATCCAGGGGACAATCCGCTTGCGTGATGTTGTACTTCTCTTCCGCGATTGCCGGGAGCCACACCAGTTTCTTCGTCACCATTCCTTCTTTTACTTTGAAGTACGGGGCCTCAAGGAATCCGAACTCGTTGATCCGCGCATAGTTCGCGAGATAGTTCACGAGACCGATGTTCGCGCCCTCGGGCGTTTGAATGGGACAAATACGTCCGTAATACGAAGGATGCACGTCTCGCACCTCGAACCCCGCACGCTCACGCGTGAGTCCTCCGGGACCCATCGCGGAAAGACGGCGTTTATGCTCGAGTTCCGCCAAGGGGTTCACCTGATCCATGAACTGCGAAAGCGGAGATGCGGCGAAAAGATCCCTCACGACCGAGGTGAGAAGCTTGTAGTTGATGAGTTGTGCGGGCTGAAGTCCGCCTCGTTCCAGGGTCGACATCCGATCCTGGATTCCTCGCTTCAAGCGCGCAAATCCGATACGCAACCTCGATTGAATAAGCTCTCCGACGGAACGGATACGCCGGTTGCCCAAGTGATCGATGTCATCCGGCTCGGCATTCTGATTGTTATTAAGACGAATAATCTCCGTGATAATCGCGACCAGGTCTTCCTTGTCGAGCAGCTTGCTTTTCTTTTTATCGAATCCGAGGCGTTCATTCACCTTATACCGTCCTACCGCGCTCAGATCATACCTGTCGAATCGTGAAAACATCGGTTCAATCAAGAGCTTCGCATTCTCCACGGTTGCGAGATCACCGGGGCGAAGACGACGATAGATTTCAATGAAAGCGTCATCCGTCGTTTTTGCCTCGTCCTTCTTCAGGGTCGCATCGATGTATTTCAAAACTCCGACATCCACTCCGCCGAATGCTTTCTGAATCGCTTCATTCGTAGAAAGACCGAATATGCGGAGGAGCTGCGTGACGGGCGCTTTGCGGCGCCGATCGATCTTCACCCCGAGGAACCCGTCCGACTCGGTTTCAAACTCGAGCCACGCACCTCTGTTCGGAATAACTTTCGCGCTGAAAAGTTTTCTACCGCGATACACGGTCACCGAGAAGTACACGCCGGGAGAACGGATAATTTGGGAAATCACGACGCGCTCGACGCCGTTAATGATGAACGTTCCCCGATCGGTCATGAGCGGGAAGTCTCCGAGATATACCTCCTGCGTTTTTTCTTCTTTGGTCTCTTTATTGACGAGCTTCACGTTCACCCGAAGCGGCGCTTCGTAGGTCTGGTCCTTTTCGAGCGCTTTCGCCTCCGTATACTTCGGCTCATCGAACTTATAATCGAGGAAGCTCAATTCGAGCTCGTTCCCCGTATGATCCTGAATCGGAGAGATTTCATCGAACAACTCTCTGAGTCCGCGGGTCAGAAACCACTTATACGAATCGGTTTGAATCGCGACGGGATTCGTAGCGGTATGCGCCGGACCTTTATATGAAGAAAAAACTTTTACTTTTTGCATGGTGTGTTACCAGTATGTCGACTACTCTTTAATTAATGTTTGGTTAAAAATAACGGGTTTGGTTTTGGCCGTGCTCAAGAAGGGTTTTCGAAAAAACCGTCTTCCCGTCCGGGGTGGAAAGATAATAAAGGTAAGCGCTCGGCGTCGGATTCATGGCCGCTCGTATCGCGCCCTCACCCGGATTCCCGATAGGTCCCGGAGTGAATCCTCGATGCGTGTAGGTATTGAAAGGGGAATCGATCTTCATGTCCTGTTTTGTAAGAGACATCGAGCCGCAACTCTCGAACGCGCCCCTGCACTTCGCGTAAAGGATGGTGGCGTCAACCTGGAGGGGCATTCCTATCGAAAAGCGCTTCAGGAGAATGCCGGCAACCATGCGCCTGTCGCTCTCCGTAACCACTTCCTTCTCAAGATACGAAGCGAGCGTGAGCGACTGGTACCAGTCCTTGTTTCCCGAAAGAAGCGGCCATGCTTTTGTTTTGAACGCGTCCAAAAAACGCCGCACGGTTTTTTCCGGCGTCGAATGGATCGCGAACTGGTAGGTGTCGGGGAAAAGAAAACCCTCGATCGACGAGGCGTTGTTCAAAAACGGATACGATTCCCGAAGCGGTTCGATCGGCATATTAATAATGTCGCCGGGTGCCGTCACGCCGGCATTCGCAAGCGCCGCATCGATATCCTTCATTGCGGCTCCTTCGATAACTTTGAGCGTCACTTCGTTCTTCACTCCGCGGGTGAGTTCACGCACGATCTCGGGCACACTCATTGTGCGATCCAACGCATATACTCCCGGCTGGAATTTGCGCGCGCTCCCTGTGACGAAAGAATAGAGTTTGAACACGGTGATTGAACGAATTAAAGAATCGGTGGATAAACGCGCTCCTATCGAGCGGAAACTTTCTCCTTTTACGACTTCGAACGTGACCGGCGTCTTCTCTCCCAAAACCGGCTGCAATCCATAGAAGAAGTAGGCGGCGCAGATAATAAAAAGGAGGACCGCTCCCAGCACAATGAGAAAACGCAAACCGAGAAGCCCTCGTTGTTTATCCTGAGGATTCAATTTTTATGTGTTGAATTATACTTATAAGCGTTGCAACCGTCAAGAGACTTGACCCGCCGTAGCTCACGAAAGGAAGGGTGATGCCGGTGACCGGCACCAGGCCGAGATTCGAGCCGATATTGATGAGAAACTGTATAAAAAGAATAAGCGCGCTTCCTAACACTACGAACTTTGCCTCATTGCTCCCCGCTCTAAGTCCGATATTCGTCAATTGTAGGAAAACGAAGAGGAAAGTCAAGAGAAGTATCACGTCGGCGGCAATGCCCCACTCCTCGGTAAACGCGGCGAAGAGAAAATCGGCGTGCGCCTCGGGAAGAAAATGAAACTGCGTTTGCGTTCCCTCTCCGAATCCTTTTCCCCAAAGTCCCGCGGAACCGATCGCGATCTTCGACTGGATGACGTTATAATTGATGCCCAGGGGATCGCGTTCGGGAAAAAGGAAACCGGTAAGCCGATCTTTCTGATATGGTTTTAAGAATGACGTCCAAAGCAGAATGAGACATCCGATCCCTACCCCGAGCCCTATCAGAAATCGCTTTTTATGCACGCCGCTCATAAGCATGAACCCGAGCCAGATACCGACCACGACGATCGTGGATCCGAGGTCGGGATGAATGGCGATCAGGGACGCCGGAATCATCGTGTAGCAAAGGGACAGAAAAAGATTCTTGGTCCGCCACACGGCAACGTAGCGTTTTGTGAAAAATCCGGCGAGAAATATCACGAGCGCGAATTTTGCGAACTCCGAAGGTTCGAACTGAAATCCGCCGATCGAGAGCCAACTTTTCGTTCCCCTGACCAACGTCGATTGCAAATTCGAGATGATGAGAAAAAAAACGGATATCCAGTACACGCCGTGTCTGAACACGGGCCAGCGTATGAGCCACGACCACGGTAACTGGCTCCCGAATATAATGACGGCGAATGCGGCGCCATACCACGTAAGTTGCCGCCAGAAAAAGGAGCGATCATGGCTCGCAAGCGTGAGCAGACTTATCGCCGCGAGTATAAGAAATCCTCCGATGAGCGCCCAGTCCAGTTTTCGAAGCCGCGCGAAAAACATATCAGTCCCCCAGGCTTACTAATGCCTTGGTTTTTGAGCTGTCGATCGCTCCTAAAATCGAAGGATCGGGGGGAAAGTACACCGAGAAAGGCGCGGTACGTAAACTTCCTATCCGTTCGAGAAGGGTCTGCCCCCCGAATAAGGGATCTCCATATTTATTGTAAAGGAGTACGATCACTCTTACCTTTCCGGTCGCGAGAGGACTCGTATTTTTGACCGATCCTTCCACGCGAATGCCGTCGCTCGTAACGGCGGTTATGGGACTCCCGTCGAGAGAAAGATACGGCCGTATAAGCTCGCTTCCCAACACCCACTGGGGCGAAAGATCCAAACTGGCGCGCGAGGCTCTTCCGATGTTATAGGAGGTTCCTTCGTATGACGCAAAAAGGAACTTCGATTCCTCCGGAAATATCATGTCCGATCCTCGTATCTTGTCCACGAGCGCACCGTTCTTATCGAAGAGCGAGAAGACGTAATCGAGCGTTTCGGCTCCGTACTCCGCGTTCTTGTTTGAAATCTCCGCGAGGAGCGCAATCCGGGAAAGATCACCATTCTTGAAAATCTGAATCGGTCCCGTAACGGCGATCGGTGTTACGCTGCCCTCGGGGATGGAGAGATTGTTCTGGGAAACCGTCGTGCCGGAACCGCCAAAAATCCAATACAAGAAAACTCCGAAGATAAAGAGATAGAAAACTCCGTATACAAACTTTTTCGCTCCGCGAGTCATGAAGTTATAATAACACAAAGTCCGAGGTCGTACCTCTCTGGAGATAAAGTTCCAGAGAGAAGAGAAAATATCATGAAAAGCGAACGACTTTAACATTCTCGACGATCGTCGAAAACACTAAAGTCCTTCTCCCTTCCGATACAATTTACTTTGCAAGAAATACCTCGTCCCCTTCGCGTACCTTATCTCCGATTTTTATACCAACTTCCTGTCCCTGTTTCGCGCTCTCGATCGACTGGTGATCATACTGCATTGACTTGATCTTCTCCGTAAAATCAGTCGTCGCTCCCTTGAAGTGGATCGTCTCGCCCACCTTCACTGTGGTATTAAATTTTACGATCGCGACGTCGATCCCGCCAAAGTAGTGCGTAACGACGCCAATCGGTTTTTCCTCTTTCGGTTGTTTTGACATCTTGAATACCTTATATCCGGCCTTTAAATCATTATACTACCTCGGACTGGTAGCAGGATTCACAGTATACCGTCTCTTCTCTGTCGGGCGCATAGGGCGTCTCGAACTCGTTGGGGCAGGGTTTGTCTCCGTGAAAATGCGAGGAGATGTTCTTATATCCGCCCTCCTTCGCCGAGGCTCCCGCCGTCGCTGAAGCTTTGGCGGGCAGGTCGGAGGACAAACACATGCACTTTCGGTGCCAGAGCCTTACCGGGTTTCTCCTCCTTAACCTCCCGAAGTGCCGACAGTTCGAGCAGAGCCGAGGAAGCGGCAGGTTCATTTTTCTGTAGAACATGAGTTCCTCAGGTATGATTTTGAACGCGAACGAACATTTTTCGTTGCATCCGCCTCCGGAGTTCGCGTGTGCACAACCGATAACCTCGTTCAGGATCGAATCGTCCACATCTTTTGCGATCGTCTCATTGTAGGCGAAGGGAGAAAGTTCCGAGGGGAAAAATTCTCCGTAAAAATACGTTATCCCTTTCTTATCGATGTAGGGTGTTTGTTTCATCTGTTCGACGATCCGGGGAAGGAGTTCCTTATACTCCTCTTTCGTATACTGCCTGTTCAGAATGCAATATTCTTTCTTTCTGAGGCCGATACAACCGAAGCAGTTTTGGCACCCGTGACACCCGTAAGAATAAAAAACATCGTTCCCTGTCCATACGAATATATCGAAGAAGAACCTGTTTCCATCCGCGCCGGTATCGACCGATTCGTAAATCAGCTCGCCATTTGCGCCGATTCCGTATCCGTCGTACCCGTCGTACATCTTCACTCCCCCGTTGATGCAATAGCGGCAATCCCGCACATCATTTGAGAAATCGAACGAATCCCTGCAGTTGCTTACATTCGTAAGGTTGTCCCCGGTGGCATTCTGGGAATTTACGATATTCGCGTACTTTCTCAAGGCGTTTTTCTTTATGTCCTCGAACTTCGCTTTGAATTTCTCCATCTGCCCGGCACCGCCAAGATCGAATTCCTTGAGTTTCCTCAAATACTCGTCTCTTGAATACGACTCGTTGAATATACAGTAAGATTTGTTCCTCAAATTGGCGCATCCGAAACAGTTATTGCACCCCCGGCACTCGTAGAGAAAATAGGAGTCGCTGCAATTTTCGCAATTTTCCGCATACACTACGCGGTACAGCTTGGATGAACCTATCACCTCGTAGCATAGCTCGGAGTTGCTCACCACAAGTAAGTCGGAAGAATCCTTCGCCCCCATTATCTGACTGCTATAGAGAAGGTTCTCGCCTCCCCATGTCGCAAATACCAGATAAGAATCCTTGAGTTCCCCGTTATGATTGCCATAATCGCTCCGCACGCAACGACTATTGAACACGGATGGCATGGGTATTTCGTTCAAAAGTTCCCGAAACTGCAAAAAGAACGATTTCGAAAAATCGTATTCCCTCCCGAAGGAAAGCGGATCCCACTCGTCCGACCACCATACATCGCGATCATACACATGAATCCCCGAGTCCGGAGCAAAACAGGAGATGATTTGCTTTCCCGTCTTCTCACAAGCGCGTTTGTAAAGCGTCCGTTCGTTCCGCCACGTCATCCTCCTTATCGTGCGGCACTCGGGACAAAATGTCGGCGGGGGCACCTGTATTTTTTCGTAAAAATCGAGATCGTCCCGATCGACAACGAAAGAAGATTTGCAGTTCTGGCAAGTTTTTGTCTCCTGATTCATTTTCTTCTTACGATCGGATGTGTCTTGCGATAGTTACCATCTTCCCGAATTCCCGAGGGTCGATGCTTGCTCCTCCCACTAAGAGTCCCGCGATTTCTTTCTTCTCCAGAAAACTTTTCGCATTCCGCGAATTCGTCGAACCTCCGTACAATACGGGAACGGGCAGTTTCTTTCGTATGACCTCGGCGACGCGAGCCGCATCATCCGGATCCGCGTTTTTTCCGGTTCCGATGGCCCAGACGGGTTCGTAAGCAATTATCAGGTTCTTTTTATTTTTTATGTACGAGAGTTGTTTCTTTATAAAAACGTCGACGGCTCTTTTCCCCTTCCTTCTGACGTTGAGCGGCTCGCCGACACAGAGGATTACTTTAAGTCCGGTGTCCATTGCCGCCCTTACTTTCTTCGCGATCATCGCGTCGTCTTCGCCGAGACGTCGCCGCTCCGAATGTCCTACAATCACGTACGCGACTCCGAGTTTCTCGAGCATCACCGGCGAAACTTCCCCCGTATACGCTCCTTCCTTCTCATAAAAAACATCCTGTGCGCCGAGCGATGCGTTCCTTAAGACGTTTTTTACCGATTTAAGAAACGGAAACGGAGGCACAATCACCACATTCTTCTCATCTTCCGCCTTCGCAAGTTTCACCGCCTCACCTTCAGTAGATGGATTCATTTTCCAGTTGGCAATAATTATTTTTTTCATAGGATTCATCTTCTTCCCGATTTGTACAAAATTCAATCCGCTCGCGGAGAAGAATTTTGTTCACAAATCGCAATCCGCCGAAGCGATAGCGGAGGTGGACAGTTGGCAACGATTAATTTGTTCATAGACTCATTTTCTTCCTCTTAAGATTTTTGCCGCATCATCAGGATCCACCGAGTTGATTTGAATTCCGGTTCCCAGCTCGAAGCCCGCATCGACATTCAGCTTCGGAATAATTTCGATATGCCAGTGATAATGACGATACGATGCCTGATGCCTCGTAGGGGCGGTGTGGAGGTAGAAGTTATAATCCGGATCGTGAAGTTTCGATTTGATTCTCCGGAGCGCTTGCTGCAGGGCCTGCGCAACATCTCTCAACTCTCTTTCGGGTGTCATCTCGAAACAAGGGAGATGACGAAGCG
>JAJYXD010000074.1 GCA_021791135.1 bacterium
GAAAATTGAAGGGATAGGAAAATATACCTTCTCCCTTTCTTACTCTGATAAGAAAATAGGGGAAGATCTCGCGAAGCAGATGAGCTCATATAAGAGAGTTGCAATCATCACCGAGCAAAACGATTACAATATCGGCATTAGGGACACATTTCTGAATGAACTGAAACAATCACCCTCAGCGACTGTAGTAGCAAATGAAACTTTTCCTAAGGGTGCTTCGGATTTCAGGAATACGCTTGAAAAAGTACGACAGGCCAGCCCCGATGCCATACTCCTTAATCCTAATGTAGGAGTGACGGCGGAAAATCTTCTTCGGCAGATGGCGGAGATGAAAATGTGGACTGGGTATAAGCTTTTTGGACAATTTGCGTATCTTCTCGACCCGGCACGTGCTTCTGCAGGAAAGTTTTCGGAAGGGATGATAATTATCGATGCACCGAACGTGAATTCTCAAGAATTGCTCGCCGAAGAAGACGCTATTAAGAAAGATCAGGGTGGTACATTGGATAATCTCGGGCATTATTACACCGCTTCCACGCTTGATGCGATTAACCTTATTACAGGTTTAATTGCGAAAGACGGGAATGATACTTCGAACATACAGGACGAACTCTCGAGTGGTAAGTTTAAAGGATATATTGGTGATATTGAATTCGACGGCCACAACTTTGTGCGACTTACCTTGAGCGGCAAGTATGTAGTTCAAAACGGGAAGGCGGTTCTTCAGTCCGAACAATAAAGTAAGATTTGAGCTTACATGGCACAAATCTTGATCTATGGTTTTGTCACGGGAACGCAAGTGCTGTTACTAGCACTTGCGCTTTTCCTTGTTTATGCAGTTAGTAAAGTTCAGAATTTTGCCTTAGGCGCGATGGGTGCTGGAGCTGCATATACTCTCTATTCAGGAATTACGAGTCATCTACCAATTCTTCTAACCATCCTCCTGACTCTCGTTACCGCGGTGCTCCTTGGGGTTATGAACTTTTTTCTCAATGAACCACTTACCAAGAAACATGAATACCTCCTCGCACTTCTTACGAGTTTTTCTTTTGCAATAGTGCTTGAATCACTTATTTCAATCGTTTTCGGTACCGACGGGAAGAATCTGACTTCCGGGGTGCTCTCTGTTTTTAAAATCGGCGCACTCCAAGTTCCGATCCCAGGGCTTGTCACTGTATATCTAGGAGTTTTTGTCGCAGTCATTGCTGTCATTTTTCTCAGATATACTTCTTGGGGAAGGACACTAAGGGCAATTGCCGAAAATTCTTCTTCAACCGAAGGACTCGGTGTTAACTCGCGGAAAGTGCGCTTTTTTGTGTATATAGTTGCGAGTATCGTTGCCGGTATGATTGTGATTCTTGTCGGTCTCAATACCGCACTTACGCCGACAATGGGATTTCAGCTTGTTATTATGGCGTTTATTGCTTTTCTTGTTGGGGGAGTATCAGATATCAAAGGAACAATAATAGCCTCATATCTTGTAACACTCATTCCCGAGTCTATAATGGGTTCTCTCCAAGGTGTTTCCTCGAACTGGAAGATGGTTTTGGTGTTTGTGGTTGCGTTTGTGCTTCTTGCGTTCCGTCCGAATGGTCTCTTCAGTTATAAGCAGAGGGAAGGTTAAAAAATACTATGGGTTACTTCTACACTCAAATCGCACGATTTCTGGAGAATGTTGTTGTTGAAACAGGACAACACCTTGCAATGTCCGTTGCAGGAATTCTTTTTCTTGGTTTTCCAGTGTCATTTTCATTGGGTGCGTACACATTCGCTATTTTAGAGGAGAATGGAATTTCGATGGCGCTAGCAGTCACTGGAGCACTACTTTCCTCTTCGGTACTAGGCGTTCTTTTCGCATTACTATATCGGCGTCTCTCGAATGATAGTTTTGCGGTATTCTCTCTTGCGAGTGTTCTTGCGTTTGATGCAGTACTTCGTTCTTGGGATTCTTTGACTGGTGGTGTACTCGGTATCTCTGGTGTTCCAAGGCCAGCATTTCTTTCCAGTTTCTTAGCGCTTGTACTTCTGCAAACAGTCATAGCCACCCTCTTTCTT
The DNA here is from genome assembly GCA_021791135.1 of bacterium. Classification (GTDB taxonomy): domain Bacteria; phylum Patescibacteriota; class Minisyncoccia; order UBA6257; family GWB1-50-10; genus JAKAHD01. Next base: position 2,056 of record JAJYXD010000074.1, read on the forward strand.
CTTTTTGAATATATCGTGTTGCATTCCTCTTTAGGACGTTCCCTTCAAGCACACAAGGAGAGTAAAACATTTCTCGATTCACTTGGGGTACATTCGAAAAATGTAGGCTCTCTGGCTATTATCTTTGCGTCTTTCTCTGGTGCGGTGGGGGGCATAATAACGATTTGGAGGATTCAGTTTCTTGATCCTACTTTCGGAGGGATTCCAATGCTTCTTATTATGCTCTCAATGAGTATTCTTGCCATGAAACCACGTGTGTTCTGGATGTTTAGTACTGTTCTTTTTATCACACTTCTTCCAGAAGTTCTGAGACTATTTCCCTTCCCTTCGAGTATCATCGGGCATCTTCGTCTTCTCTTATACTCAGTATTCCTGATTCTCCTTGTGAATAAACTATCGTCTGGTTATACTTCTGAAAAACGATTCGTATAGACATATATGGAAGACAAAACAAAACAATTTCTCTCGGTTGAGCATCTACATGTACGAATTGGGAAGAGACCCATCCTTCACGATATTTCGTTTGAAATTCAGAAAGGAGAAATAGTCGGTGTGATCGGACCTAATGGATGCGGGAAAACAACGCTCCTGAACGCTCTTTCCGGGTTTCTTCCTTTGGAAGAGGGGATCATCACGTTTCAAGGAAAGGACATAATGGATGTGGAGGCGTACGTTCGAGCCCGTCTCGGAATAAATCGGAGTTTTCAGCATGCGGGCGTATTCCGGGACATGACGGTAGAAGAGAATCTTATGATCGCAATAGAGCGCGCCGAACAATGTCCCTGGTGGTGGGCTTTCTCTTCAAGATATCGGAAGAAGATGGATGCGGAGATCAGGGAGGCCCTCGAAGACGTCGATCTTCTGCCCCACAAGAATTTGATTGCGGGACTGCTCTCGGGAGGGCAACTGCGACTTCTCGAGCTTACTCGTCTTCGTCTCTCGAAGGGAAACCTGCTTTTAATAGACGAACCGACGGCGGGTGTCGCTCCGATTTTAAAAAGTAAACTCTCGGAAATTATAAGAAAACTCGTGAAGGAACACGGACACACCGCGATTATCGTGGAGCATGATTTGAAGTTCCTTTTTGATATTGCGGATCGCGTCATCGTGCTTGTGGACGGAGAGAAATATCTCGAAGGAATTCCGAGTGAGATACGAAATGATGAGCGATTGAAGAAAGTTTATTTTGGAGAATAATTCTTATTCTCCCAGCGTCGTCTCGACGAGCGTGCCGTCGTTTTTGAGAAGATAAAGCGTCGTTCCGAGAGGAACGGTTTTTTTGACGGTCTCCGCGAGCTTGTGAATATTCACGGGAGCCCTTTCCTCGAGTTCGGAAAGAAAAAGTATGCCGTTACTCGTGGTGACTGCTCCATAGTTGGGAAAGTCGCTGAGCCAGAAGAACGATTCGGGAACTGTACCCTTGGGAAGCGCGACGCTCCAGGTCGTTCCTTCGGTAATGTCGATATCGCTGTGATAGTCCTTCAGTGCATACATTCCGAGCGATCCGTCGTTTCTGATAAACGCCATGCGCTCTTCGCCGGAAGAGAGAAAATATGATTTTACATTTTCCGCAATCGTGGAAGTGGCGCGTGAACCGGTGTCGTATCGAACGAGTTCGCCGCTTTCTTTCAGAACGAATACCGTATCTCCGCTCGGACTTGTTGTCATTTCTTTCGCGTGAGTAAGGGAGAGGGGATACTGGTTTATAGTTTGAAGGAGAAGATTAAAGACAGAAAGTACTCCTTTGTTATCGAGAAGCAAGGCTTCGTTGTCGCTTACCGCCGCGGAGACGGTAGAAGACGCGGAGAGGAGTCTTTTAAGACGCGTTCGTTTTATGTCGAGAGAGAAGAGATTTTTCGGCGTTGCGATAAGAAGCTTTGAGCCACTGAAGGGATGAAACAGGATGGTTTGTATGGGCTCAGCCTTCGTAAGGTTCAAGGTGCCCGTCTCAAGTGAAGTGAAAAGGGAGGAAAGATTCGTGGGGGTTTCAGGGTCATCGAGATCGATCAGGAAATAAGTATTTCCGCTCTTAGTAACGACGAGATTCGAGTTTTCGTCGCTCGCCGCGACCGTGTTTCCTCGGAGTGTGACGCCGTCGAAATGAAGCGTACGATCGGGGTAAAGGAGTACCGCGCCTTTATTTGTCATCCAAAAATCGGATATGGGATCCTGAAGCACGTTTTTGAATGTGGAGGTGGCGGGCCAAAGTTCGATGTGCGTTGCGGCGGTTACCACTCCCGATTGTACGTCGAGGTTCTTTTCCCACGTCTCGTATCCTTCTTTCCGGAGTTCGAGATGATATGCGCCGGGGCGAAGGTCGGTAATGAGAACGCTTGGGATTACGAATCCCCGGGAAATCTCCTTCGGCTTTCCGTTGAGGAATAGAGCGGCATCCGAAGGATTAAACTTGAGGAAGAGGGCTCCGGTTTTTACGAATTGAAGATTATAGAAATCGAAGGTAAGGCCCTGCGCCGTTATGAGAAGATAGGCGCCGAGTACCAAAAATACAAGGATAAAGAAGTAGAAGAGGATTCTCCGTAGTATCGTGCTCATCCCCCACATAACTTGTTTATAAAGCCGCCCATTTTTGTTTTTTGTTGTGTTTAAAAGCAAGCCCCCCATTTCCTACTTGTGTTATGTGAGGGACTCATTCGTGTATCACTATACTGAAAGAGTCCTTTTGAAGCAACATTCTTCTTGGTTGCATTGGAGGCTATTTTTCGCTAATGTCTATGTATTAGTTGACTAAACCTTTATGTTTACGAGAAAGATAGGAATCGACCTTGGAACCACAAATACGCTCGTGTTCCTTCCGAACCGCGGTATCGTAATCAACGAACCGACGGCGGTTGCGCTTCGAAGGCCCGATAACAGCGTGCTTGCGGTGGGAACGGAAGCGAAAGAAATGGTAGGACGAACACCCGATGACATCGTGACCTACAAGCCCTTGAAAGACGGCGTGATTGCCGAATATTACATCACGCAGGCGATGTTAAGGTATTTCATCTCAAAGAGCGTCGGTCCTTTCAACGTATTTCGTCCCGAGGTGGTAATCTCCGTTCCGGCGGGCATCACTTCAACGGAATATCGCGCCGTTATGAACGCGGCGAAGGAAGCGGGAGCGAAAGAAGTATATCTCGTAAAAGAGCCGCTCCTTGCAGCGCTCGGCGCGGGCATTCCGATTCACTCCGCGGAAGGGAATATGATCGTGAATATAGGCGGCGGTACGACCGAGGTCGCGGTGATCTCCTTGGGAGGCATCGTGACATGGGCCAGCGTGCGCGTCGCGGGGAACCGCTTTGATCAGTCGATATCCGATTACGTAAAAAAGAAGTTCGGGCTCGCGATCGGGGATACCACGGCGGAGAACATCAAGATTTCCATCGGTACGGCGCTTCCGAATCGCATGAAGACAGAGATGAAAATTCGGGGAAGGGATCTCGCATCCGGCCTTCCGAAAGACCTTCTTATCAACTCGAACGAGATCGCGGAAGCGGTGAATCCCCATCTCGTGGATATCATGAGTGCGGTACAGTCGGTGTTTAACGTGACGCCTCCCGAACTCGCGGCCGATATCATGGAAAAAGGCATTATTCTCTCGGGTGGAAGCGCGCAGTTGAGAGATCTCGAGGAGTTCTTCAAGCGATCGCTCGGCGTCGCCGCTTACGTCGCGGAAGAACCCATTTTATGCGTTGCGAAAGGAACCGCCATCATCTTGAATCATCTTGATGTCTACAAACGGACGCTCCTCAACAAGAAATAAGGTTACGACGCGGCTTTTCGGGCACGAGGAGATTCTTCGTGCGCTCGATCGGCAGGTAAAAGACGGCACGCTCGGCCATGCCTATCTTTTTTACGGCGACGAAGGAATCGGTAAAGCGACGTGCGCGAAACTTCTCGCATACGCGCTTGAGACGGGAGCGTTCGAGGAAACGCCCTCACTGCTTCTTGATGCGCACGTGCTCCTTCCGGAAGAGGGTGAGACGACGATAGGGGTGGATGCGGCACGCTTTGTAAAGGAGTTCCTTTTTCAAAAACCATTTTGCTCGCCGCGGCGTACGGTTATTATTCCCGACGCGAACCTTTTGACGAACGAGGCGCAAAGCGCGCTCTTGAAAATTGTGGAAGAGCCGCCCGCTTCCTCGCTTATTCTTTTTGTCGCGGAAGATCCTCAAGTGCTTCTCCCTCCGCTTCGTTCCCGGGTACAGCAGATATACTTCAGGAGAATGTCGAAAAAGGAGATTACAAAGATCCTTGCGGAAGCATTCGGCGTTCCTTCCAAGGAGGCGGAACGGCGCGCGGCGTTTTCTTTCGGGCGGCTTGGAAGAGCGCTTCAAACGGAGAAGAAAGAAGAGGAAGAGGACTGCCTCGGCTATCTCGAACGTTCGATTCTCGCGTTATGGTATAAGGACCGGAAAAAATACGCCGGGCTTTTACGAAAGCTCCTTTGGCGCGAATCACTCATTGCGCGCTATAATGTGAATATGAATCTGCAAAAAAAGGCGATACAAGAGTTATTAAACATATGACATATCTCGAACTTATTACGCAAAAAGGAAAGGGGATTGTGGAGGACTTGAAGAAGGTCTTGGGAGGAGTTCGTACGGGTCGTCCTTCTCCCGTGCTTCTCGAAGACATCAAGGTCTCGTACTACGAGCAGATGGTTCCTCTGAAACAGGTGGGATCGATCGGCGTACAGCCGCCGCGCGAACTCTTCATTCAGGTGTGGGACAAAGCAGCCCTTCCGGGGATTGTGAAGGCGATCGAATCGTCTTCGTTGAACGTTTCGGCGAACGTCGACGGGAATAACGTGCGCATTTTTCTTCCGGAATTGAGTGAAGAGCGGCGCGACGAACTGGTAAAGCACGTGAAGAAAGTTGCGGAAGAACACAAAATAGAGGTGCGGCACGTCCGTGATGAAGCGATGAAGATGGTAGAAGGACTCTTCGAATCCGGAGAATTAAGCGAGGACAGAAAGTTCAGGGCAAAGGAAGAGGTGCAGAAGGAAGTTGAAAAGTTGAACGGAATGATCGAGGAAGCCGTCTCGAAAAAAATACAGGAGATATCGGAATAATATATGACGATCGTACTCGTGATCGCGGGGCTCGCGCTTCTTGTGCTGGTGCATGAAGCGGGGCATTTTCTCTCCGCGAAACTTTTTAAAATGAGAGTCGAAGAGTTCGGCTTCGGATTTCCTCCGCGTCTTTTCGGGAAGAAAATGGGGAAGACGCTCTACAGCGTGAATCTCATTCCGTTCGGGGGGTTCGTAAAGCTTTTCGGTGAAGGAGGAGAGGTGAAGGCGAAAGACGCGTTCCAGAACCAACCGTTTCGGAAGCGTCTCCCGGTGCTCGCCGCGGGGGTGTGTATGAATTTTTTGATAGGGTGGCTCTTGTTTTCGATCGTGTTTATGGTAGGAGCTCCGCGGCACCTTGCGATTGCCGATGTTGCGAGCGGGTCGCCCGCCGCAATCGCGGGGATACAGAGCGGCGATATCGTAACCGAGGCCTCTGTAGGAGATAAAAAACTGGAGGATCCGATCGATGCGGCGGCGTTCATAAGCGCCGTGAGATCGAGCACCGTCTCACAGGTTACGCTCACGGTGCTTCGGGGTACCGAATCGCATACGTTTTCTATGGAAAAAAGGGAAAACCCTCCCGTAGGAGAAGGAGCGCTCGGAGTCGGCCTTGCCGAGGTTGGGATCGACTCCCAGTCGTTTTTCCAGGCGCTTTTCTCGGGACTTAAGGAGGCATGGGGCGCGCTCGTGCTCATCGTGAAAAGTTTATTTCATCTTATCGTCGGTGTCTTTACCACGCCGAGCGTACTCAAGGAAGTTGCGGGGCCGGTGGGAATTATATTCCTCGCAAGTCAGGCGAGCGCCTTGGGATTTGTCTACTTCCTCGAACTTCTCGCGCTGATCTCCGTCAATCTTGTTGTTATTAATCTCATTCCGTTTCCCGCGCTCGATGGGGGACGCATTCTTTTTCTTATTATCGAAAAAATAAAAGGAAGCCCCGTTTCGAGGAAG
>JAJYXD010000073.1 GCA_021791135.1 bacterium
AGTCCGGTTGTCGCATCGCGCCCGCGAATCACGAGATCAAGGCGTTCGCTTTGAGGCACCGCTTCGCCTACCGCAATCTTTATCTCTTCCGCCGTCGGTTCGCCGATATGAAGTTTCAGTTCTTCCTTTACGCCCTTCACGATCTCGTGATTCAGATAATCGCCGGCAATCTTTAAGCGTTTCGAAACCACGATCCCGTTCATCGAAATAATCGCCATGTCGGTCGTTCCCGCCCCGATATCGACGACCAAGTGTGCCGTCGGCTGGTTGATATCGAGTCCACTTCCCAATGCCGCCGCAATCAGCCGTTCGATGAGATGCACCTTGCTTACTCCAACCTCGCGAAGCAGGTCTTCAACCGACTTCCGTTCCACCTCCGTCAAATTCGTCGGCACACTTATTACCGTCTCGGTGAACCACGACCAGGGAATTACGTTTGATTTCAAAAATCGCTGCACCATCTCCTTCGCCATGTCGAAATCGCCGATCACGCCGTTCACCATCGGGCGTAAGGCCGTCACGTGATTCGGCGTCCTCGAAAGCATCTTCTTCGCGTCGCTTCCCACGGCGACGACGCGATTCGTGCGATTGTTGAATGCGACGATCGAGGGCTCGTTCAAGATGATCCCCGTACCTTTCAGATACACCTGTGTCGTATCGGTTCCGAGATCGATGCCTATGATTTTTTTGATAATCATATTCTTATTCGATAAACATTTTTTCGCATTCCTTCAACTTCATCACCTTTACGTTCGTTTCGTTCCTCCGTTTGAGTTCGATCTTATCCTGTACCATTGTCTTTTCGCTTACGACAACCCGCCACGGCAAACCTATCAAATCCGCATCGAAGAACTTCTCGCCCGTCGTCGCTCTCGTTCGGTCGTCAAAAAGGACTTCGACGCCGCTTCGTACGAGTTCATCATACACGTTCGTTCCGAATTGTTGAAGTTCGGGCGTCGCTTCCCCTACCTGGAGAAGATGCACCTGAAACGGCGCGACCGATTCAGGCCAGACAATTCCCTTTTCGTCGTGGTGCACCTCGACAACCGTGCCCATCAAACGATCGACGCCGATCCCGTATGATCCCATGACGACGGGAATCATCTTTCCTTGTGTATCTTTGTAAGTAAACCCGACGGGTTCCGAAAACTTCGTACCGAGTTTGAAGATATTCCCCACCTCGACCGTCTTCACCTTGTCGATGACGCCGCTTTGGCACTTCGGGCAGTTGCTTTTGGCTTTGAGTTTCGAAATCTCCTTATTCTGCGCGAAACCGCAAAGACGGCAGAGGAACGTCTCGTCCTCTCCCGCGTCCGTCTCCACCATGAACTCGTGCGAGTATTCCTTGGTAAAATCGCCTCCCGAGGCCTCGGTAATATATGATTTGAGTCCCGCGCGGGTGAACACCTTGAGGTATGCCTTCTTCGCCTCCTCATAGAACTCGGCAAGCGATGCCTCGTCGGTATGGAAACTATAGAGATCTTTCATGGTAAACTCGCGTCCGCGAAGCAGGCCCGACTTCGCGCGAGGTTCGTCCCGATACTTCGTCTGAATCTGATACACCGTACGCGGCAGATCGGCGTAGGAATCGATGACCGTCTTTCCGATGACCGCCATAATTTCCTCGTGCGTCGGTCCAAGACCCACTTCGCGTCCCGAGTGATCCTTGAACTGATACATGATCTTCTCCATTCCTTCCCATCTTCCCGTCGCATCCCACACGGAGCGCGGATGAAGCGCGGGCATAAGAATCTCCGCGGATCCCAAGGCATTCATTTCTTCTTCGATGATTCGGACGATTTTTTGGCGCACGCGCCACCCCAGAGGCAGATAAGAGTAGACCCCTGCCATCAATTTTTCGACAAAGTTGCCCCGAATGAGAAGCTGGGCGTTTACCGCAACCTCATCCTTCGGGAAGTCCTTTTGAGTTTTAAAAAACAATTGCGACTGTCGCATATAGGGAGATTGTACCAGAGGTTTTTCCCTGTTACAAACGCACTATTCTCATCACACAACCTCGGCTTGATAGCACTGTTCACAATCCGAGTTTTTTCCTCAACCTGTACGCATCCGCGAACTTCGCGTAGCCCCGCCACGAAACGAGTGCGTTTCGGATGCGCTCCTCGGGCATTACTCCTCTCCGGAAAAGCACCGCATACCGCTTGCGTTTCTTCACGATTCGTTTGACCGTGGACTTCCGAAGGAACCGCTTGTTGCCGCGAATGACGTAGCCGAGAAAATCGATACCCTTCTCGATCGGAAACACCTCCGCCTTCTTCGGGTGGAGCGTGAGCTTCAGGGTATCCTGAAGAAAGAGGCGGATACGTTCTTTCTCCTCGTGAAGGTGGCGCTTGTCTTCGTGGAGCACGAGAAAGTCGTCCATATAGCGGAGGTAGTACCGCTCCTTGAGTTCCCGCTTCACGAAATGATCGAGTTCGTTCAGGTAGACGTTCGCGAAGAGTTGGCTCGTGAGATTGCCGATGGGGATGCCCTTGGGACTGCTTCCCACAATCTCCCGAAGGAGACGGAGAATATCTTCATCCTTGATCTTCTTCTCGAGAAGACCAAGAAGCACTTCTTGATCCACGCTGTCGAAATACTTGGAAATATCGCACTTGAGGCAGTACAAACGCGGCGCGCCGTCTCTCTCTCTCTCTCTCGCATCGCGACGTCAAAGATCGGATGAAATATTCGAGGCGGCGTACGGCACGATGGGTTCCTTTCCCCCTCCTGCAGGCGTACGAGTCGTGGATGAATCCCTTGTCCAAGATCGGCTCGATGACGTTACAAACCGCATGGTGTACCACGCGATCGCGGAAGGGCGCCGCCTTGATGACGCGCTTTTTCGAGTCCGTCACGACGAACTCGCGGTAACCGCCGTGTTTATATGTCTTATGCGTGAGTTCGAAGCGCAACGCGAGCAGATTTTCTTCAAGTTTGTAGCCGAACTTCAAAATAGGACTCCGGTAGCGTTTACAGGAACGGGCGCCGAGATATGCGGCGTGGAGATTGGTAACACTGGCGACTTGTTCAAACAGACTACTCTTACTTGTAGATATCGTGAGTGTCAATATCGTAGTATACTACTTCGTTATGTGAAGCAAATCTAAACAAAACCCGATATTGCTCGCGAGTAACATAGAAAGACCAGCAACTGCTTAACTCGCCTTTCAGTTTATGGGCGTTAAGACCGGGGTGAAAGGGATTGTTCTCAAAGAGAAGTATTTTCCTAACGGCAATTTTTTGGATGTCGGCGGGCAATCTTTTAAACTTCTTCTCAAAGTAGGGCGTGGTGTGGGATTTAGAGATTTTTGGCATGTGCGGGAAATTCTTTCGAAACAAACTCCCTGAAACCCCGGGTCTTTCTTCCCCGCAATGCTTTTTCTCCGCTCATGATGGCCCTTAAAGCGGCTCTTAATTCTAAAAGATGTTTTTTGCTGATAACCACAAAAGGCCCCCCTTCTTTAGGAATTTCCAACTCAACTACGGCAATGCTTTTATCCAATAATTCCTTGGTCATTCATGCATTGTAACATACCCTCTGACCCTGCGCCAGAGCATCGCAAAAATGCAATGGCGCGGGGAAACGGGTTTGTATTTTCCCTGTCGGGCAAAACCCTAAAAGAGAAGGAGTAAGAGCAGTAGCCGTCTTGGCGCAGACCTGATGTCCGTAGACGTCCCGTTCGGGCCAAGAATTATCAAAATTCTTATCGATGAGTACCGAGCACAGCGGAAGCCCACATTGTTGTTCGTGTTGCCCGTGTCCCAATTCAGGTTCAGCGTGAAGGCACCCGCATTCGAGCCATTGTTCCAATTCGCGCCGCGGATGAAGACACGGTTACCGCTGTAATTCGCTCTCGCCCCTGTCCGCGATAGCGTATCACGGACATTTATAGTATACCCTTTTTGGATTCCCTCACGCGCGGCGTGAAAACTTCGCCGTCCACCCCGAGAGGAGCCGTCCGATTTCATTCAGTTTTTCGGCGGCGACTCCGTACTGTCCAATGTTTACGAAACGCAGGTCTTTCGAAAGACGAACCAGAATCCGCAGTTCATCGAGCTCGACGCTCGCTCTTCCGAGCATTATTGATTTGTCCCGCTCACTATTTGCGACGACGATCGAGTGGAGCAGATCGAGCGTTTTATTTTCTATCCTCTGTCCCAAGACAAACCGCTGGCTTTTCGGAAACTTGTTTACGACAGGGTGAAGCCAGAGGAGAAAATCGTAGATCTTTTGAAAGATGATGAGATCACCGAGCATAGTTCCAAAAACGCCGGAAGATTGCGAGACGGAAAGATTTCTACGCCGCGGCTACCGAGCACAGCGGATGCCCACATAGCAGTCCGTGCTGCCCGTGACCCAAGACAGGTACAGCGTGAAGGCACCCGCAAACGAGCCACTGCCCCAATCCGCGCCGCGGACGAAGACAGTTGTTCCCTGTGTTCCTCCCGCACCATAGGTATAGACCTGACCGATGCCGTTCGTCGAGTTGTAGGAAGGGGTAAGGGAGCCGACTTTGGCTTGCGCGACATCTCCCGTCCACGAGGAGATGTAGTTCGCGTTGTTTACGGTGCCCGCACCTCCGTACTCTCCCCAGTTCCACGAAGCTCCGAGGTCAGAACGGGGAGGAAGCGTGATCGCCGTCACGGCATCCCCTGCGTTCATCGTGGATCGCTGGACGTGTTCCCAGACGTTCCCCGCGATGTCCCAGATGACCTGACCGTTCGAGAGCGTCCAGGTGCGGGTATTCGTGCCTGACAAGGGATTCGCGCCGTCCATTGCAAGGGAGGAGTTGGAGTTCCCCCGGAAGAGGCCTCCCGTCGGTTCCGCGCTTCCGACAGTATTGTTCTTCCAGTTCGAGGAGACGAGTTCGGCATTCCTCGCGATCGTCATCCACTCGTCGTTCGTCAAGAGATGTCCTCCGATCGACTGGCAGTACGTCTTCGCGGTCGTGTGGGAGACGTAGGCCAGGGGGTAGCCCGCAATGCCCGTCGTCACCACCTTGCCGTTTGCGGAGGTACAGTATGAAGCGGAACTTTGGGAGTCGTAGAGCGTGTGGTAGCCGGTATCGGGCGTCGTGAGCATCGTCCCTCCCATGGCGCACTTCGCCTCGTACTTCATGACCCAGAAGTCGCTGGTACCGAAGGCGGAGTTTCCCGGAACCTTCACCCACTGCTCGGGGAAGCCGCCTCCCAAGGTGACATTCGATCCTCCCTGGAATCCTCCCGTCTGGGTCATCGAGGTGTATCTGGCCGACTCGGGGGCTCCGGTCACCTTCCACGTGGTGCCATCCGTGAAGTATGCATAGAAGAGGGGGGAGGCGTCGTTTACGGGATCGAGGGGAAGTCGTCCTAAAGGACTTCCTGCGGAGAATCTCGTGAAGTTCAGGGGAATCCAGCCCGTGCCGTCGTTCTTGGATGCAGTCGAGGAGGCGGCGCAGTGGAAACCGGGAGAGGGAAATCCCAACCCCGCGCAGTCGGTGCCTGCGGTTGTGGTTGCCGCGGGATCGATAAGGGAGAGGTATGCGACGGAGGAGGAGCCCAAGGTGAGACCCGAGACGTCCGTCTGGAGGAGGGAGATGGCGGAGGTGAGGGAGGCGAGGTCGGAGAGACGGGTGGAGTCACGCCCTTGTTTCAGGAGCTCGGCGGGGTTCAAAACGAGGACGACGGCAACGGCAAGGACTCCCAGTATCCCGATAACTACCAAAAGTTCAATAAGAGTGAAGCCATTATCCTCTGTGTGGGAGGAGAGGGGCGCAAATCGATTCATTACCTTGATATTATAGCAAAACCACATCAATCACACCCCCAATTGCCATACCTCTACCATAAAGGATGCTTTGTGGTTCTGGCAGATTTTGGTTTCGGAGATCATTTATTTTCCGACGCCGGATATTCCCAAATCGCGGCAGATCTTCTTCGCTAGGAAATCGCTTATTTCGTTATGGCGCGGCACGGTGGAGACTCTTCGTTTCCAATACTAAAATAAGCGCTTCTTTCAGGTTCTCCTTAACTTCCTTGAGCGTTCTTCCTTGCGTGTTCACGCCTGGAATCTCTTCAATCCAGCCGAGATGCCATCTCCCCGATCTTTTATAGATTGCTGTAAACTGTCTCTTTGCCATATTTAAGAATACTACCACAACAACACAAAAAATAAATAATGGATCGGCAAGAAAATCAGAACCCCAGCGGACCTTTCGGCTAGCTGGGGTGTGTATGCATTGACTATACTACGTCTCAAAAAATGAAAGCAAGGTATTGCGGATAACCCGGTAACTATCCCTTCACAGTATACAACCCCATCCCCACACGGCATACCGACTGCGAGGGTAAGACTGGGCCAAGCGGCCCGGAGCGCCCGAGCGGTAGGTATGCCGTGCGGGGATACCTCCCGACAACTCAAGATTTCTTCTTATGCGAGGTGAATGCGGCCTCGACGAGCATTTCGAGAAGTTTTTGGAAGGAAATTCCATAGGTATGCGCCGCCTTGGGAAGCAGGCTTTCGCTGGTAAGCCCAGGGATGGTATTGATCTCGAGCACGTATATTTTTCCGTCTTTTCCCACCATCATGTCCGTTCTTGAGAATCCTCTGCATCCCGTAAGATGGTGGGCTTTCAAGGCGATGTTTCGAAATTCTCTCAAGTACGACTCGGGAAACCGCGCCGGCGTTATTTCGTCCGATCCTCCGGAATCGTATTTCGCTTTATAATCGAAGAAGTTACTCACCCGCGGGACGATCTCCGTGGGCGGAAGCGCGAACGCCGAACCGTGCGTTCCGTGATCGACAACGCCGCACGTCACTTCCCTCCCCAAAATCAAAGGTTGTACCAGTACGTCCTTATACGTCCTCGCCGCCTCGCGGAGCACTTCACGGAGCTCTTTTTCACTGTTCGCCATTACTACGCCGATACTTGATCCTCCCGCATTCGGTTTTATCACCCACGGCTTCTCGAGATACCATGTTATTTTCTGCACTACCTCGTCTTCGTGTTTTTCAAAATCGTTCACCCCGTTACTCCTTGCTGTACGCAATAAATTCTTCTCTTTTGAAGTTCTTTTATAATCTTTCCCTCTGTCACTAGAAAATTTCGATTGCTGAGGAGTAACGGGGTAAAGATGAAAATGAAGCGTAGGAGGAATTGTGAGTCCCGCATCGCGGAACAATCGGAGCGAGAGGAATTTATTCATGCCGAGCGCGCTCGAAAGTTTTCCCGATCCCGTATAAGGAATCGACGCTTCTTCGAGAATCGCCTGGATCGTGCCGTCTTCGCCATACGTACCGTGCATTGCGATAAAGGCGACATCGAAGCGATTCGGAAGTTCTTCCGGAGGAAACGGCCATTCGCCGCTTTTATCGATAACCACGGTCTCCGCCGTGAACTTTTCCGGATCAAAACTCTTCAAGACATTCTCTCCCGTCATCAAAGATACCTCATACTCCGAAGAAGGTCCTCCTACGAGGATCGCAACCCTTATTTTCATCTCATCTTTCCCCTCCGGTCCCATGCTTTTATTGTACTATTTTCCCGTCTCAATAAAAACAAACAAAAAAGAATCCCTTTCCTTCCGAACGGGGTTCGTTTTTTCCGTCCCCAATATAACTACCAGAGTTTTCCTCCTTTTCCGAGCACGCATTATGGAGCGAGCATGAGAACCACGGCCGAGCCGACGCAGGAAATAGGGAGTGCGTACTGTCCGAATCCCGAAGCGAAGCGGAGGTTGAGTTACGCAATCCCGTTTATTTCCCAGAAGGCGAGACAAGTGGTTCTGCGAGCGGAGTACCGCGTGCGAGGGGAAGGAGGAAAACTCACTTCCAAAACCTCGTGATGTCCTGCACCGTCACCAATACCATAAAGACAAGCAGCGCCGCGAACCCGATACCGTTTACCGCGAGTTC
>JAJYXD010000022.1 GCA_021791135.1 bacterium
CGAGTGAAGAGGACCATGCGTCGTGAGAAGCCGCGCAATCACCTCGCGCACCGTACCCGCCTCGAATCCGTTCTCGCGAAGGGCGTACACGCCGCGTCCCACGAGTACGAACCTCTTGTCTTTGATGAGTTCGTTATGAACCGTTTGTATGTGCGCGGATTTCTTGTCGAGACCGTAGCGATTGATGTATTTTGCGATGTCTTCGAAGTGAAGGGGCTTCTCGTGTTTCTTCAAAACAAGATACACCTTGTCGCGAATCGTTTTCGGCGCGATCTCCGGCCACGCTGCGAGTCCGAAGTCGCCGAATACGTTCACACCGAAGTGTTTGGGAATTGAAAGCAGATGACAGGACACGAGATCTTTGCAGTGCATAAGATACAATTTCTTATCGATCATCTCCTGCTTTTTTCCGGTCTTCAGAAAATTCGTCACTTCCTTCACAAACTCGAGGAACTTCGTTTTTGCCTTCTCGTCGGAATACCAGTACGCGCTGTGCTTCTCGTCCTCTCTTGCGAACGAAGGGGTGCCGCCGACGGAAAGAATAAATCGGAGTTTTTCCTCGGGATACTTCACGGACGAATCGATACCAAGCGCGAAGATAAGGTCTTGAATAAAGAGATCATCGCGACGGATATCTCCCACCGATTTCAGATGTTTTACGGCAACCTCGAGAATGTGCGCGGCGGAGGCCCTCACCTTATCGCGAAGTTTCTTTACCGCCTGCTCTTCGATCTGACGAACGCGCTCTCTCGTGATCTTAAGCTCGTCGCCGATTGCCTGTAAGGTCATTACCTCGCCGTTTTTCAATCCGAAACGCCCGACGACTACCCGCCGCTGTTTCGGTGAAAAATCCGACAGAAGGTCATCGATAAGTTCGTTGATCTTTACTTCTTTCATATTTGAAAAAGATTGTAGCATAATTCCGAAACAGGGTCAACCCCCTCTCCGGGCAGCTGTTTTCAGTCCTTAGTACATCCCGGAATACCTCTTTTTTATCTCCTCTGCCAGAGATACAAAAGCGGGCTCGCTACGAAGATGGAGGAGTAGGTTCCGAATATGGTACCCACAAGAATGGTAAGAATGAAGTAAAACAAGGAGGCGGGACCGAAAAGAAGCAGGGCGAGAAGCACCAGGAAGAGCGTGAAGGAGGTGTTTACGGAGCGCGCGAACGTTTCTCTTACGCTGTAGTTGATGATATCTCCGAGCTGCGTTTTCTTGCCGCGCTCGCGAATGAGATTCTCGCGGATGCGATCGAATACGACGATCGTGTCATGCACCGAAAATCCCATCACGACGAGAAGCGCCACGATGAAGTTCGTATCGATCTCTATCCCCTTCCCTATCCCGAGAACCGCAAGCATGCCCGTAGGGATGGCCACGTCGTGAAAGAGCGAGAGAAGCGTGGCTACTCCGTACTTCCATGACTTGACCGGCTCCGAGACTTTTCGGAATGCCCACGCGATGTAAAGCGAGATGCCGAGAAGCACCGCTACAATCGCCCACATCGCATTTTGTTTCAACTCGGCGCCGATTGCGGGACCGATTGACGAGAAGTTCTTCTCCTCGATCGTGCCGAATGCGGTCTCAAGCGCTTTGAGACTCGTCTGATGTTCCTCGTTACTCATCGTATGAGTGCGAACGAGAAAACTTCCGTCGTCGGCTTTCTTCACCAGAACTTCGGTCTTTTCACTTCCCTGTTTCAGCACGGACTGTATTCCGTCCTCGGTAACGTCGGACTTCTGAATCATAACCTGCCACTGGGTTCCTCCTTCAAGGTCAATTCCCAATTTCAAACCGAACACCACGACACATAGAATGCTCGCCACCACCAAAAGCAGTGAAAATCCGAGGAAGTAATTCTTATTTTTTATGATATCGAGATTTTTAATCATGGTTGTTATTGCGCGTGTTCCTGTTTTCTGTCATCCCGACTCATGGATATGCGAAGCATGGTGCGGGTAATCGTAATTGCGGAAAACATGCTTACCACCACTCCGAGGAACAACGTGAGCGCAAATCCGCGAACGAAACTTGAGGTCAGGTAGTAAAGCACCGCTGCCGTTATCATGGTCGAGATATTCGAATCCCGGATCGAGGTCCACGCCCTCTTGAATCCTTCCTCGATCGCCGCGACATGAGTCAATCCTTTTCTTAGTTCTTCTTTCGTACGCTCGAATACGAGCACGTTCGCGTCAACCGCCATCCCGATCGAAAGAATGAAGCCGGCGATTCCGGAGAGCGTCATGGTAACGGGAAGTATTTTGAAGATCGCGAGCGCTAACGCGACATACATCGCGAGCGCCGCCGCGGCAAAAAGCCCGAGTTTCCTGTAATAGATCACCATGAAGAGCATGACGGCAAGCGTACCCACAAGTCCGGCGATAATCGCGCGGTTCAAGGCATCCCGACCGAAGTCGGCATTCACCGTTTGCTGGTTCACGAGCGAGATGGGCGCCGGAAGCGCGCCTGCGTTAAAGCGCTCCACGATCTGGCGTACTCGTTCGAGTGTAAAGCTTCCCGAGATGACCGCCTTTCCGCCGGAAATTTCCGTCTGCACGGTGGGGCAGCTGTCGGTCGGACTGTCGGGAATGATAAAACTGCCGTCGATAAAGATACAAAGCGGCTTGCCGACCGCGCGCCTCGTGACTTCCTGGAACAACTTGGCGCCCTCGTCGTTCAATGAGAAGTCTATCTCCGGCGCACGGGTTGTCTGGTTGAATCCCACCTGCGCACTTTGTACGTAGCGCCCGTTGAGTTCGGTGGGAATAAAATTAGCGGTACTGGTTCCGGTCGCTTGTACTTCCCTGAAATCAAGATAAGGCGTCGCGCCGATCTCCTGTATCGATTTGTTGATATCCTTGATTCCGGCAAGTTCCACCACAAGCCGCGACGTGTCGCCCGCCGTCTCGGTGTATACCCTGGGTTCGCTTACGCCGAACAAGTTCACCCGCTTCTCGATCACGTCACGCATTCCCGCCACCACCGAATCCCTGTCGGCGGAGGAAATCTTCGAAAGATCGATCTCATACGTGAGTAAGCTTCCTCCCGCGAGGTCGAGACCGAGATTCCACGGACGGAACGAACTTACTTTCTGCCACACGGGTTCGTAATCGAATACCGCAGCACCAAGTGAAAGCACGATAACGACAATAAGTAGTACGCCTGCCTTTTTTCTTGAAAACATCCCCTACAGTGTATAACAAGAGAAATAAGGAATCAACTTTCTGCTCCTTTAGGATGAGTAGTTCTCCTCCCATAGAGACGAGCGCAAGAACTATTCCCCTCACTCACAGAGCCTCCGGATGCGAACACGTTGTATTCGCTCGCACGCTCCTCGCCACCCTGCACGCCTTTCGGCGAGGGGCCTGGCTCGGCGACGCGGCTCGCTCATACGTGTTTGCACATCCTCCGGCAAGTGTTCGTTCGGGGAACAGTTCTTGCGCTCGCACCCGAATTCTACCCTACGAAAAAGGAAATAACCTCTCCTCGAGGAAGCATCGTGAAGCGAGATACATGCCTTCCCGAGCTAGACGCAAGGAAATGAGGGAGTTGCACACTGTACGAATCCCGAAGCGAAGCGGAGGTTGAGTTGTGCAAACCCTCTATTTCCGAGGATGAGCGAGGAGAAGGCATATCGAGCGGAACGCGAGCTGATGAGGGGAGAGGTTATTTCCTTACTAAGAAACTTCCTACTTAAACGCATCTACAAATTTAATAGGGTCCACCGAGACGCCGTTTATCTTCACCGAGAGATGGAGATGCGGCCCCGTCGAGTATCCCGTTTGTCCCAACGTACCGATAGCCTGTCCTCTCCTTACCTTCATTCCTTTGGAAATCAAAATAGTTTTTAAATGAAGATACATCGAGAAGATGCCCTCCCCATGATCGATAATGACCGCATTGCCGTAGAGTGCGGTGCTTTCCGCCTTCTCGACCACGCCGTCATTCATTGCCGCAACCTTACTCCCCTCCGCCCCGCCGAAGTCCACGCCGAGATGCGAGATCGTCTGATCCCCCGTCTTTCGTATCTCACCGAATACGGAGCTGAGATGCGTATTATCGGTAAGCGGAAGGCCGAACCCGCGGGTGAAAAATGTTTCCGGAGTCACGAGCGCCACGATCGCATTCAGTTCGGCGTTCTCTTTCGAGAGATCCTGAACGAGTTGGGCGGGAGTCGTCGTCCCCATCTTTTCCGGAATACCGAGATCGACGACGGGGAACTTTCCGCTCTTTACTCCTATCGAACGCGAGTAATCGGGGAGATTGTCTGCCGTTATCCGAATTGCATGAGATCCGATCGATTCGTGCGCGCCGATCGGGATCAATGCGCGCAAGCCGTCCTGATACAAAAACACGGGAATACTCTTTCCATCGTACGACACTTCGGGACTTTTCGGATCACCTAAGATACTCACGAGCACCGTTTCTCCCTGAAGCGGTGCGAGATTGGAAAACTTCACGGAAAGCGTCGCGGGGATAACCTTCTCGTCTGCCGTACTCGTCGGAGTTGCGGGAGTTGTCGTTGAAACGGCGGTCGAGGTCGCCACAATCGTGCTTAATGGAGAACTCGAAGCATTTTCTTCCACGAGCACCGAAGAAGGCGCCGCGATTTCATGTAATCCGGCACCCGGTGCCGTAATCGTCTGATTTCTCTCTCCAAAAACCAGGATACCGCCCACAAGTCCGACACCGAGAATCAGTAGTATAACGACTACATACTTCATAACACCTTTATTGTAGCGGACTATCGGTGAATATTCGAAAGGAATCGATCTCTGAATTTCGAGAACTCCCCCTCAAGAATCGAATCTCTCACCCGCTCGAGGAGATTGTTGAAAAAGTAGACATTATGCAACGAGGCGAGATGGCCCGCTTCCATATTCTTCGACTTGAAGAGCTCGCGGAGCTCTCCTCGCGTGATGTTCTTCTCTCCGCACGCGATACACCCGCATCCCTCTTCGATCGGTTCTCTGCTTCCTTCGAAGGAGCCTTTTCGCACGTCGAATCTGCCTTTTGCGGTCCACAAGGATCCGTGTCGTGCTTCTCTTGTGGGAATTACGCAATCGAAGGTATCCATACCGTGCTCGACCGCGTCGAAGACGTCCTCGATCCGTCCGATCCCCAAGAGGTGCCGGGGTTTCTCTTTCGGAAGATACGGCACGCTCCATCGTAAGACCGAGAGCATCTGTTCCCGCGGCGCACCCATCGATTCACCGTACGACCCACCGATTGCGAATCCCTCGAAGGGCTGTTTGCCGATAAACTCCGCGCTTTCCTTTCGCAAGTCCTCGAAAGCACCGCCCTGTACCACTCCGTACATCAGTTGATCGTTTCTCGCTCGCGCTTTGAGCGACCGGATCGCCCATCGATGTGTTCGCTCAAGTGACTCCTTCGTATAAGCATGATCATGCAGAGGCGAAGTGGGTTCATCGAACGCCACAATAATGTCCGCGCCCAGTTTTTCTTGGATATAAATGGAAAGTTCAGCGTCCAAATATTGTTCTCCATCCTCAGTTGAAAAATAAACGCCATCATCAGTTACTCTCACCAAATTTTTTCCGCGCCCCGCGAGGAAATTATCTGGTGGAAGCTCTCGGAGCCCCGCGAGCTTGGTGTCCCGACAAGAGTCGGGACGAGCGGGGCGAGAGCGCAGGGCGGCTTCGTCCGCTGGAGACGAAGCACGCCCGGTTCCAACAGATAGTTTCCTCACGGGGAGCGCGTTCCCCATCTTTCCCATCCCGTGTTCCCTTCCGAACCCGAAACTGAATACCTGGAACCCCCCGCTGTCGGTCATCAGGGGGCTATTCCATTTCATCCGTTTGTGCAGTCCCTCGAACGTTTCCAGTTTTTTCCCGAGCGTTCTCCAGAGATGATAGGTGTTTGCGATGATGAGCTGCGTTTTCGTGTGCGGAAGTTCCTCCGACGGCACGCATCGAACCGCCGCGTCCGTTCCCACGACCACGTAAGAAGGTGTTCTCACTTCCCCATGCGGTGTTTTTAATATTCCCGCCCGGGCGTCTGTGCTCGAATCTTTTTTTACTATCTCGAAATAAGACACTTCGTTAATGTAACTTATACATACAATAAAACAATTCTCCCACAAAGACGATACTTTCTTCCTCGAGGAAGCATCGTGAAGCAAGATGTATGCCTTCTCGAGCGAAGACGAGAGAAATGAGGAGGTTGTGCACTGTTCGAGTCCCTTTAGGTCGAGTTGCACAACCCCTCAATTTCTGAGGACGAGTGAGTATAATTTGTCTCTGCGGAGCTTTCTGTTTACGAAAGAGGGAGAGTACTCATACTTTCCCCTCGTGTTTCTCTGCCGCCTTACGATACCCGCAATACTCACATTCGGGATCCGCGGCGGGCATTTCTCCGCTTAAACATTTTCTTATTTCGTGGAGTACTGGTTCAATCCACGCATCATTTCCCGTGTACGAAAGGAGCTGAATATTGAATTCAAGTTTCCCATCGAACGCCTCTTTATCCTTATCTCCGTTTGCATATACGAAGTATCCTGTGTCCGAAACCTTGAATCCGCTCTTCCTTAAGAGCCACTGATAGATCTCCATCTGGCGCTTGTATGCCTGCCGATACTCCGCATCAAGCGTAATCTCGCCCGAGGTCGAGGTCGCTTTGTAGTCCACCACGATAAGCTCCTCGCTGCGGTTCACCCAGACGTCGTCCACCGCACCCGTCACGATGAAGTTCGAGGGTTCGTGATAATACTGCACTCCCTTGAAGTTTTCCCGCCACTCGTCCATCATCTCGTGCGGAAAGGGCACCGCGTCCACGCCGTACGCCTTCATGAGCGGATGCGAAGTGCCTTGCGCGCGATGTATATCGAATTCTTTTTTTAAAAGCGCGTCGACCGCGGAGTTCAGCGTGAAGGGAAATCCCGGAGGACGTCCTACGCCGAGCCGGCGGTCAAGGTAAAAACAGCGCGGGCATTCCGTAAAAAGCTCGATCTTGGAGCGGCTCAATTTAAACGGCTCGCCGCTTTGGGGGCTGAAGATATTTCTCGTGCGTGTACCGTTCATCGTCCTAATTCTGAAGCGAGGTTTCCGAAGCCTTTCCGGATCCCGCGTACTTCGAAAAAACGAAGATGTAGAGAATTTCGAGGATTCCTATCGTGTTAATCACGAGGAGCGCCACGAACCACCACTTCTGGCCGAGACGCGCCGACTTCCAGAGCGCTACCCCTTTCCAGGGCAGTGTCCAGAGAATAATCAGTAAAAATACTAAATTGTCTTGAAGAAATGCCTGCATAAAAAACTGACGCGAACGACCTTTTCTTCAATACTACCCTTTTCCGCGCATTTTGACCATTCATTTCGATTACCATATAGTGGTAAAAAGGCCTATGACAGAGAAATTCTTCGAACTAGAAAACGACTCTGAGAAAAACAGCGAAGATTTCTCGGTGCTTAAGAGCGTTCCAAAGGAACAGCTGAAGGACTACGGAAGAGCCGCGGAGCACGTGCTCGACACGGCGGTATTCGAAAAGATCAAGGAA
>JAJYXD010000042.1 GCA_021791135.1 bacterium
GGATTGTATATTTCGATCGCATACCGTAGCCCTGCATTTACGGCCTTCGCGAACCCCTCGTTTTTTTTGAGTTCCACGACGTCGACTTCTGGAAACCCGCGGCGTATGTGATCGGCATCGTCTTTCGTCGATCCGTCATCCACGACGATTATCTTCGCGCCTTGATACGTCTGGTCGCGGAGGGATTTCAGGCATTCTTCGAGATGATGGAAGCCGTTATAATTGGGAATGAGGACCGCCGTTTCCATTCATGTAATAGTCGATAACTTTCCGCGTTTCGTCAAACATTATAAGATTGCCGTCTTCGAGGAGCATCGTTTTGTCGCAGTGCTCCGCGATAAGCTTTGTATCGTGGCTTGTTATAAGGATTGTTTTTCCCCGCCGTTTATAGTCCCGAAACACCGAGATGCATTGGGGAATAAAATCCTTGTCGCCCACCGCAAAGATTTCGTCGAGGAGAAGGATATCCGGATCCGTCTGTACCATCATAGCGAAGGCGAGGCGCGCCGTCATTCCCGAGGAAAAATTCTTAAGCTTTGTATCCTTGAACCGTTCGACGCCCGCGAACCGGAGCACTTCCCGGAGTTTCTCCCTTATTTCCTTCCTCGGGATGCCGAGTATCGCGCCGTAGAGAAAAAGATTTTCCTCCGCCGTAAGCTCGTGATGGAATCCGACGTTTAGGCTCAAGAGCGGCGCCGCAACACCCTCAAGATGGAACGCGCCCTCGGTGGGTTTTATAATACCTCCGAGGATTTTAAGGAGCGTCGTCTTGCCGCTCCCGTTTTTACCGATCAAGCCTGTCGTCTCCCCCCGCTTCACCGTGAAGCTCACGTCGCGCAAAGCATAGAAATCTTCGTAGGTAACCTGATTTTTCACATAACCGAGCGCCGTCTCAAAAAGTGTCGTCTTCTTTTCGTGAGGTATCCTGAAGCGCTTCGTGATGCGCGCGGCGTCTATTACGTTCATATCAGAGTTCTTCTATAAATGCTCGATTGTATTTCTTGAATATCGCAAGTCCCGCGAAGCAGATGAGGGCAACGATGCCCGTGGTGATGAGAAGCTGTTTTACTTCGGGGACGTGGTTATAAAGCACGGCATTCCGCGCGTCGATCACGATGCGGGCAATAGGATTCAAGAGATACCACTTCAGGTATTTTTCGGGGACATTCGTATATTGGTAGACGATGGGCGTAACCCAGAACAGCATCTGCAGGAATATATCCCAGATGTGCCTAAAATCCTTGAAGTGCATGGAAAGCGGCGCGATGATGAGCGCGACGCCGAAGACAAGAAACACAAGAATAATAACAAGGAAGAGGAGCATCATCACGCTCCACGTGAAATGGAATCCAAGAATAAGGAAAAGCGCGAGGAATATCCCGAGGGTGATCACAAACGTCCAGAATGATTGGATGACGGAGCTCACGACGACGATGAAGGGAGGCAGGTTTGTTTTCTGAAGGAGATTTGCTTTCGCGGCCATGTTCTGCGTGCTGTCCGTCGTCGCATCCGCAAAAAAATTCCAGATGATGATTCCTAAGAGAAGATAGACCTGATAATCAGGTATCCCGACCTTGAGGAAATGGAAAAAGACGACATAGAGAATGCCGAGCATCATAAATGGCTTGAGAAGGCTCCAGAAGATGCCGAGCACCGAACCGTAGTACTTGAGCTTGAAATCAAGCCAGCTTAGCTCATAAATCAAGTTGAGATAATTCCTGTTTTTCTTCATTATCTGTATTCCGTGAGGGATTTATTCTATCATTATATAGTACTATGCGCATTCTCACACATCCGGTACATACCGCATGGGAATATGAATTTGCGAAAATCGGACACGAGATATACACCGTGATTCCGAATGATTTCACGAGGTTTTCTCACGACGGCTGGGGGAGTGCAGGAGCAACGCTCGTGGGAGGAGACGGAGTGTGGAATGCAAGAAACAGGCCGATGCCTGCGAATGTGAAGACTATTTCCCTGGAAGAAGCGCTCCGCGGGAAATTCGATGTTTGTATCGCACATACCATTCCCTGGCTCGAAAAGCTGAAGAATGTTTCCTGCCCTATTATCTTCAAGGTGCACACGATACCTCCTTCGGATTTTATTCCCGATTGGGCCGAAGAAGTCATCTCCGCCGTGACGTTTAACGGTGAAATGGCGATGAAGAGCACCATCATCAAGCGTCAGATATTTAGAAACGTGATTCGTGTTCCGATCGACTCCACCGTGTTTGACGGGCATATCGGCGACCACAAGAGATGTCTTTCGATTACCAATCTCATCCGAACACGGCCAGAAAAAAGATTGGACCGATTGAACAGAATCGCTTCCATAGTACCCGTTGATCTTGTCGGTGGGGGTAAGGAAGGAATTCCGTACGCTTTAGGAGAAGCGCAATCATTTGAGGAACTTTTGTCGTGTTACAGGCATTACGCGGTATTTCTGGAGGTTGCCAATCAGGTGAGTATGTCCTGTCTTGAAGCTATGACGGTTGGCATGCCGGTGGTGCTGTTTCCTCCCAACAGCCGCAACAGTTCTAGTTTTTTAAAAAGCGGCGAAAACTGCCTTGTAGTAGAAACGGAAGAAACCGCCGCGAAAGCGATTCAATTTCTCTTAAATAACCCCGCTGAACGTAAGAAATTCGGCGAAAAGGCTCGGTTGACCGTTTTGAATCGCTTTGAGGCGGCACATTTCCGCCGCCAATGGGATGAATTACTTGAAAACGTAGTTTGAGGAACTTTAATAACATAAAAATATATGAAAACCATTGCGATAATCGCCGTTCGGGATGAAGCACGCTATTTGCCTGGTTACTTTTCGCACCTTCGAGATTTTGTAGATGGCTTTGCCGTTGTTGACGATGGTTCTTTAGACACCACCCCATTTTTGATACGGCGGGAACCGAAATTGAAGTTCAGTTTCAGACGAGATATCCGGGAGTCTGACCATTTTTTTGAGGTTGAGAATCGAGAGATTCTCTTGAATGCGGCGAAGAAACTGAAGGCGGAATGGGTGTTGTGTTGTGACGCCGATGAAAGGTATGAGTCCATATTTCTGAAAGAATTGGCATCAATTCAGGAGCATGCCGAAGAAATCAATAAACCGGTTGTGGGTCTCCGCTTGCTCGGCTTGTGGAATAGTGGCACCACCTATCGCGTAGGCGGCTACTACGGGAAATTAACGAAGTTCACAATGTTTAAAGTCCCAGACAAAATTTCGTATTCAGATCGTCCGCGGGGTTGTCTCCATAGTCCCTGGATGCCAGAGGCGCTCATGGATGCCTCGTTTCACTGGTCAACGGACTACCGAATATACCATTTGCGTATGATTCGCCCCGAAGACAGGAAGATCCGTTTTGAGAAGTTCCGCCGGATTGATCCTGAAAATAAATGGCAGCCCGTGGGTTACTCTCACATGTGTAATGAAATCGACCTTGAACTAAAGGAGATAGAGCGCGGGCGGGAGTTCGACACGCGGTCGTTGCCGGAAGGGATATAGGCTTCTCCCATTCAGGTTGCAATGAATGATTCGATGTGCCGTGCGCTCTCATCCCAATTATGTTTTTTCGCCCACTCTTTACATAAGACTTCTTTGGGTTTTAATTTCTCTCTGTTTAACCACTCGATGATTTTTTCGGCAAAGATTGGCGGATTGTAACAATCAACAAGAACGCCAGTCATGCCGTCAACTATCGATTCTTTTAGCCCTTCAACGTTGTTCGCGATAACAAACGTGCCGGTGGCGTTGGCTTCAAGAACCGAAATGCCGTAGCCCTCAATTCTGGACGGTGCGGCATAAAGCCAGGTTTTACCGAACATTTTTTGTTTTTCTTCTTCGGAAACATATCCCAAAAACTCAATCCCCGCTGGTTTTTTGATTTTTGACTTGCCGCCGAATTCGCGGCCGGCAACAAGATATTTCACTTTCGGAATTTTATTTTTAACCAAGGGATAGGTTTTTAAAAACAAATCAATGCCTTTTCGGTTTTCCAAGCGGCCCAAAAAAAGGACAGTCGGTTCTGCGGCATACTCCTTTCTGACCGTAACCAGTTGCTCATCAACGCCGTTGAATACCTTAACAACCCGCTTGAATTTATGTCTTACTAATTCCTGTTTCATCCACTCGCTCACCACAATCACTTTTTGCCGGCGATAGAGAAGCAGAAACAAACTTTCGGCCAAATAGCCGATGAAAGCGTAAAAAAACCTCTGCGATTTGAAGAACTGCCCGCGGTTCAGATTATGAATTATTATTATTTTTTTCTGCCTCGGATAGAGAAGGGGAGTGAAAAACGGAAGCACGCTCACGTCTTCGAGAAGCACGTCGGGCGCGAAACGTTTCAAATAATTTCGGAGCACAAGCGGCAGAAGGAGGTGGATTCGTATTATATTTTCGGAATTGGGAGCGCCGATTCGGCAGATGCGGATATTCCGATATGTCTCTTCTTTCGCGGCGCCGGGAAAGCGGGCGGCGAGGAGTATCACCTCGTGTTGTTCCCCGATCCTTGAAAATATCTCGAGCAGATTTTTTTCCGCCCCCCCCGCCTTCGGATGGAGCGGACAGAATTTGTTGATTATAAGAATCGTCTTCCTTTCCATTGCTTTTTAAGGTAATTAGTAAATTATCGACGTCGAATGTCGATAATTTGTTATTCTAGAGTAAGTCCCATTATTTTTTCTATATTCTGTTGTTTTAACCATTCAACAGTACTCTTTTTATATTCTTCCGTTCCGCCAAAGAATTTTAAAAGAAGATCTCTATTAGTTACCGACGGAAAGTTTTTCTTTCCGATATAGTCTAAGAAACTACTCCAGCGGTATTTTTCTAAAAATTTCATCGCTTCCTTATAATTCTTAATATCCCGTTGTCGCCATTCCCGCATTACAAGATCAAGAGGATTTAAATGGATATAAAAAGGCAAATGAATAAAATGTGCTTCACTCCCTACGGGAACCGATTTGTATCTCCCCTCAAACAGGGTACCGCTTCGTTCATATTTCGTATTGAAATATTTTGAATAACCCATGTTGAGCTTTTTCATAAATTCAGGAATACCCTCAACCGTTCTCGCTTTTAAGAGCAGGTGATAATGATTCGGCATTGCACAAAAGGCGAGTATCTCAACAAGTAATTTCCTCTTATGCTGTTCTGAAATTTTAAAATTATTCGTGTCCACCACTCTTGTGGTGCGAGTAAAGCGATAAGTAAGATTCACAACAGATTCTGTATCATTGAACTCGAAAAGATCATGAATAAACCTCATGTAATCACTTTTCTCCAGAAAGATCTTCCTCTTATCTACTCCGCGATTGAGTACGTGGTAAATTTGTCCCGCAACTATTCTTTCTCTCATTTTTCCATTTTACTGTTTTTATCAAATATATCGACATTCGACGTCGATAATTTTTTGCTTATTTTATGGAGAAGGTTGACAGGACGATGGAGTTGAAAATGACTTGGAGGCCGATAATGGCCGAAACGAGGAGCGGCTCGAAGATTTCCTGGCTTACGCCGGCGACTTTGAGGAGAAGCGGGACAAAGATCAATACGGCACCGATGCCGATCGCGGTCTTCAATCTGAATATCGAGTAGAACTTTTTTACAAATTCACTTTTTTCTTCAAAGCGGATCGAGAGATACGTTTTGGCGAATACCCCGAAGAAAAGGAGTTGAATGCCGACAAGGGGGAAAAGAATTTTTACGGTGGCGGAATCAAGAAGTCCCGGGGCAGGGAGCGATGAAAAGTTCAAAAGAATAAGAGAAAAAATGCCGACTGCGAAGAATAAAAATCCCGAGGCGGAGTAGAACGCGAACGGCGTCTGAAGGAGAATATATTTCAAATGCGCGAATCCGTCCCGGTAGCGCCGCAACTTTGATATTCCTTTTCTTCTCGCGTAGCGTATCGGTATTTCTTGTATCCGCATATTCATTTGTTTCGCCTTGATGAGCATTTCCGTCGCAAATTCCATGCCATTGGTTTTAAGACGGAGGTCTTCAAACGTCTTTTTTCTAAGTGCTCTGAATCCGGATTGGCTGTCGGAAACCCGTATACCGAAGAACAACAACAAGAGAAAATTCAGTACTGGCGTTCCAAAAAAACGATGGGCGAGAGGCATGGCCTCTCGTTCCATACGCCCGGCAAACCTGCTCCCTATAATGATGTCCGCATGTTCGAGTTCCCGCACGAGAAGCGGAATGTCCGAAAACGGATACGTCGCATCCGCATCGGCATATACGATAATGTCCCCGCGCGCTTCCTTTTCTCCTTTTTTTATCGCAAGTCCGTATCCCTCCATGTCATGTTTCACGACTTTCACGCGTTCTCGTTCGGCGATCGCATCCGATCCGTCTTCGGAAGAATCGGAGACAATAATTTCAACGCGCATGCGCGCGCGCTCGGACATCATTCTCACTTCTTCGATACAATATCCGATTGTTTCATTCTCGTTTCTACAGGGAAGCACGATTGATACGAGGGAGTCCATTCTTTATAATTATATCATGGGAATTACTCTTATGCCGCTTTTCCTTTTCGTGCCGGGGTTTGCACTTTCCTTCTTGTTCCAGTGGATATGCGGTTTTTTCGAACGGGCGGCATTCTCGATCATTCTCTCGGTTTCACTCGGGGTCGTCGTGAGCGTTCTTTTTGCAATGTTCGGGCTTCCGCTCGCGTCCTCTTTTCTCATTCTCTTGGCAGGATGTGTGGCACTCCTCTTTTTCTCAAGAAAAAAAGCACTCGTGTTTTTTTCTGAATGGAAGATATTGCCGAGGCAACAAAAGCGATTCTTCGTTTTTTTTCTCGTCATTTCCATTCTTGCGGGCGTGTTCGCCGCGGCCCCCCACTTTCGTTATCCGTGGCCGATCCACGGCGATGAGTGGTGGCAAGTTGGCACGGTTCAGAATCTCATGGAAGGCAAGCCCATCAATACCCATCCGTATTTTTTCGACGAATTGACGAATGATAAGCCCGGTTTCTCGGGTTATATCGCCGGGCTTCTCGGCGCGGGAGGGATCGATCCGATAGACGGCTGGGTGTTTCTCCCCGCCGTCAACATGTTTCTTATCTCCTTTGTCGGCTCGCTTCTTTTATATGCGATCACGAGAAAGGGATTGCTCGCGGGAGCGTTTCCCATTCTTCTTATGGCAATCCGTTCGAATGCGTACATTCTGGGCTGGTGGTTTTTTGTTCCGTCGACGTTTGGGCTTTTTTTCGTCCTTGCGGCATTCCTTTCTCTTCCGTTTTGGAGAAACACGCTCTCGGGATTTGCATTCGCGTTCGTCCTCTTTGCGGCGCTCTTTCTCGTGTACGCTCCGCTCGGCCTTTTTTCTCTCATTATTCTTCTCCCGTTTTCAATTCCGTATCGGTCCGTCCTCGCGTACGCGCGCAACCATGTGTTTTTATTTTCGGTTGTGTTCTTCGCAATGATCGCAATCGTTGTCGGCGGGATATATATCGCCACGACG
>JAJYXD010000089.1 GCA_021791135.1 bacterium
AGGAATTCTATCTTATTTGCGATAACCCGAAATGCGGGGGAGCGAGGATGGTGGCGAAGGAAGGAGACGATCTGGGAATCGAGGCAATCAGGGACAGGATAGAAATCGACAAGACGGTGATGAAGACGCTTCTCGGCATGGAGGGGGTTTCAAAGGTGTACTTGAGAAACGCGATTCCGGTCAATGAGGCGGCGGAAGCCGTGGATATGTATGAGGTTACCCCCGAATACTCCTATGAATACGACAAAAAAGAAGGAAAAGTGAAGGTACACGAGACGCCGTGGACGGTACCCGATGAGGATGGAGCCTCTTCTTACAGCCTTTTACCCGCCGCAGTGGTGGTAGCGCTTATAAAGCAGACCGCGAAAACCCTCGGGTTATAGTAATAACCCGCACATCGAAAATTTTTCGGTGTGTTTGTCAATTGTTGACTCTCTCGCGGATGGTATAATTACTGTATCCCGCTATTTAGATTCCGGATCAAATAATCCTTTTTATTGGTTCCGAGTAATCCAGATTCAATAGAGGATTCACTTCTTCTTACGAACTGGTTCAGGAACCTGGGCTTGGAAAGAGCCGGGATTATCTAAAGGCGGGATTTCTGTTTCTTGAGTTTTTTATTTCCCCCGCACCGCGCTCCTCCTCAGCTCGGGCGCTTGCTTACCAAGCATACCGATGGGGAAGATAAACGTGCTTGGTAAGCATCCCGAGGAGTTCACGACGAGGGGCTACCTTATTACTGCCAAGTCTTACCCTCGTTCGGAGGAACACGGTGCGGGTGTTTTTATTAAAAAACTCAAGAATCTTTTGTGGTGATTGTTGAACGTTGAGATGCATGTTATAATAAAACAAATGAAGGTTTTTTCTGCCATTCTTCTCGCAATAAGCATCCTCGGGGTGAGTGTCTTCGGGTTTTTGGGAATGCAGGCGATGCACGACGAAGCGAACGGGGGATGTCTTGCGAATTTTGCGGGGGGAGCGACTCCCTGTCCTTTGAGGGACGGGATGTTCGCATTTTCGCTTTTCCATTCGAGCGTTTTCAAAAATTCGGTTGCGAGCGCTTTTGCGCCGGTATCTTTATTCCTGTTTTCTCTCCTTCTCGCATTTCTGTTTGTGATCGCGTTGGGCGAGGGATTATCGTTTTTCAAAAAACAGCCGCTGCATTCGAGAGCCGACTTCGGCGTCGCTACGCCGGTGCGAATGAGGGAAGCGTCGTGGATCGCACTTCACGAACATAGCCCCTCGATGCTCCGAAGCGCATAATCCGCGGTTGTGTCGAATATCGCGGTGCATGCGCAGTTCTCCCTTTCACAAGGGATTTTTGTTGTAAATGTAAGTATGAGTAAAAATTTTTTTTGGGTATCACTTTCGATTGTTGCGGTGCTCGTGACGATTGCACTTATCAATCCGTCCGGCATCGACAGTAAATCGCTTTTGTTTCTCGTCTTGGCGACCGCGCTTATCGACAGCTTGAATCCGTGCGCGTTCTCGGTGCTTCTTCTCACGATTGCGTTTCTTTTCAGTTTGGGAAAAACGCGGGAGGTGGCCGTGAAAGTCGGAGGGACGTACATCTTCGGAATCTTTATCTCGTATCTCTTGATAGGATTAGGAATTCTTCAAGCACTTCAGTTTTTCGGCATCCCTCATTTCATGGCGAAAATAACCGCATCGCTTCTCGTGGTGCTCGGCGGACTTGGTATTGTGGGTGAACTGATTCCTTCTTTTCCCATAAAACTCAAGATTCCGGCGGCGAGCCATGGAGTGATGGCACGGCTCATGGAAAAAAGATCCATTCCGACCGCCTTCATCCTCGGTGCGTTTGTGGGGCTTTGCGAGTTTCCCTGTACCGGCGGCCCCTATCTCTTGATCTTGGGACTTCTCCACGATCATACGACGTACTTCTCCGGAATCTGGCATCTCGTGATCTATAACGTGATATTCGTGCTTCCGCTTGTTCTTATCCTTCTTGCGGCATCGAATGAGAGGGTGCTTCAAAAGGTCCAGGAATGGCGCAAGGATAACATCAAGAAGTTTCGTCTCTGGGGCGGGATTGCGGCCGTAATCCTTGGTATACTTATATTCGTGCTGTAAAGCGTCGAACGGCTAATCAAATACATAAAAACTATGGAATATACGAATGAATCTCAATTCAAAGAGATAATGAAAAAGGTGGAAGAGATGAAGAAAAAAGCATCGGTCGATCTTTCCCTCGACGAGGATTTGAGCATCGCGGTGATGAATCTCGTGAGTCTGGAGGAGCATTTCTTCTTTACCGCGGAGAAAACGGGGAAGAACGAATATTTTGATCTACTTCGGGAGACAAGAGAAATGAGAAAAGAGCTTCTCGGGAAATTGATCGACAGTCACGAAGGGGAAACATGGTGCATCTCGAAGCATCTTCTTGCCGCGGCGATGCGCGTTATGGAAGTCGGCACAAAACTCGAAGGAGCCGGAAAACGCGACGAGGCGAAACGAATGTTCGATATCTCCTACAAGGTATATGCGCTCTTCTGGGGATTGCGTCTCAAACTTATTGAAGCGAAAGACATTAAGAAAATTCCCGATGACAAACTGAACATCCACGATGAAGAAGGGAAAGGAGATCGTCCGTGGGATTACAAAGATATCGTCGAAAAATTGGTAAATTGTTGTGATGAATAACATGAAATCATCGAAGAAAAACAAGCTGTATGTAGCGGGGTTTATCGTGCTTATCCTCGCCCTGGTGTTCGTGCTCTGGTATTTCAGCGTTCCGAGGGGATCGAGTGGCTCGCTCGACAGTTTTGCGAAGTGTCTCGCGGATAAAAAGATCACAATGTACGGTGCGGAATGGTGTCCGCATTGCCGGAACGAAAAGAGGAATTTCGGCGACTCATTTAAGTACGTGCCGTATGTGGAGTGTCCCGACGAACCGAGTCGGTGTACGGCGGCGGGAGTAGATGCATATCCTACATGGATTTTTCCCGATGGGAGGAAGTTTGTGGGTGAGCAAGGGGTGCAAAGATTATCGGAGTTGAGCGGCTGTCCGCTACCGGCCTCAACTAAGACCCCATGACCGGGACTGTTCACGACTCGCAACGCGAGAGCCCATAAAATGAATCAGAGCAGTGCCCGCCTTAACAGCCGCCGCATGTTTATTGGGGTTGCAAATTATCTACTGTCTCCATCGGTGCTATGCGATAGCATAGCGCCAGTGAAACGGGTCGGCGCAGAAAAGAACGAAAGAGTATAATTATTTAGAGTTGTAAGAAGGAGGTAGTAAAGGTGTGGAAGAAACCATAAGAAAACGCCGCTATATGAAAAAGGATACAAGAAAGAAAAAATTTTATATACCTCCCATATCCCATTATCCATCACGGAAGGAATGGGAATATGCCGTGTGGAAACTGGCGGTGCGATTTCCAGAAATACTCGGTGCGGTTATCACTCCGAGCGAGCGCCGCAATCTTGTGATGCGTGTCGCGGTGAGAGAGAGAATCCTCTCGGGGAAAAGCTACCGCGAAATCGGGAATGAAGTATGGTGTTCTCCGCAGACGGTGAGCGGCATGAAAAAAGCGCTCCGCGAAGAACAGTATCGGAGTTATTGGGAGCGTGGTAAAACAGAACGGAAGAAAAAAGCGTACTCCCCAATGTTTCGCGGCGGATTAAGAGAAAAATCACGAAAAAAAGCGCGCGCCACCCATACCGGCCTCGTGCAACTATCGGGAATTCCGAGATCGCGTTAATTCTCGCAAGGATAGTAAGAGGGGTGCTATGTGGTAGCATAGTACCTCAAAGGGGGATAAAATAAACCATGGGCAAGATTCGAAACTTTGATGCGTTAGCAATCACTCCCGAGCGAAAGCTTGCTTTGGAAATTGCCGAGGCGGGGCTTGCCGCGATAGACACAAAGGCGGTCATACGAAAGTGGGTGAAGGAGGAAGACGGCAGGCTCACGATCGGAGGTAAGGTCATCCGCAAGGAAGAGCGCAAACGCATCTTCGTGGTCGGTATCGGGAAGTGCGCGCTTGATGCGGGCGCCGCTCTTGAAGAAATCCTTGGTGATGCGATTACGAGAGGGATCGTTCTCGATGTGCGTGAAGGGCGTCTCAGGAGAATAAAAACGCATTCGGGCACGCATCCGTTTCCGACGGAAGCGAACGTGAAAGCGACGGCGGAGATTATCGAGCTCCTCGCCGAGTGCACGCCGAGAGATCTCGTATTATTTATCATCTCGGGCGGGGGATCGACGCTTTTGTGTCAGCCGAGGAACTTCACGTATATGGAGGAAGCGAAGCTCCTCGAGTATCTTTTTGAAATAAGCGCCCCCATCGAGAAAATTAACGTGCTCCGGAAACATCTGTCGCTCGCGCGCGGCGGACATCTTGCGGCCTTTGCGTATCCCGCACGAGTCGTTTCTCTTATTTTTTCCGATGTACCCGGAGACGATGTGGAATTCATCGCATCGGGTCCCACGGTAAAAGATACGACGACCGTTCACGAGGCGCGGGCGGTTGCGAAGAAATACGAACTTGAAAAACGGCTCGGATTTCAAATTCACCTTCTGGAAAACCCGAAAGACGAAAAGTATTTCAGGAGAGTAAGCAATGTCGTCGTAGTTTCGAATCAGATCGCTCTTGCGGCAATGCAGAGCGAGGCGGCGCGTGCGGGATTCAAAACCGAGATAGTAACGCACACCCTCCGCGGGGAAGCGCGAAAGATGGGCGTGGATATCATAAAGAAGGTTCATAAACTCCCCGCACACTCGATAGTGTTGTACGGAGGAGAGACGACCGTCACCGTACGGGGAAATGGATTGGGAGGAAGAAATCAGGAACTTGCGTTGGCTGCAATGGAGAAAATAACGCGCGGCGAACTCGTGCTTTCGCTTGCATCGGACGGGCGCGACAACGGGGATTATGCAGGGGCGCTCTGTGATATAATGACCAAAGAAAAAGCGGAACGTATGGGGTTGAAAGCGGATGATTTTTTAAAGAAGAACGACTCCTCCCGTTTTTTTGAACAAATGGAAGATATGCTTATCACCGGCGGCATCGAGTCGAACGTGTCGGATCTGGTTATTGCGATAAAAAGTTAGCTTAATTTCAAAAATATGAATCGATCGAAAAAACTTACGCTCAAGTACGAAGAAATTACGATAAAGGACGTCCCGCTCGTGGGAGGAAAAAACGCGTCGTTGGGGGAAATGATTCGGTATCTCACGCCGCTTGGCGTAAAAATTCCGAGCGGATTTGTAATTACCGCCTCGGCCTACCGTTATTTTCTGAAAAACGCGAAGGTGAAGGGGACGGGAAAAAGCTTGGAGAGTTTTATTAAGCAGACGCTCAAGGGACTCGATACGAAGAATCTCTCCGACCTGGCGCGTCGCGGCAAGCTGGTGCGGGAGACGATGCGAAATACCGAACTTCCCGCGGATCTCCGCCGTGAGATACGGAAAGGATATAAAGAGCTCGAAAAACGTTATGGAAAGAACACCGATGTCGCGGTACGTTCCTCGGCAACCGCGGAGGACTTGCCGGGAGCGAGTTTTGCCGGAGAACACGAGACATATCTGAATATTAGGGGTGGAGACGAAGCGATCGAAGCGGTGCGCGCGGCGATGGCGTCTCTTTTCACCAATCGCGCGATTTCATACCGCGTGGACAAGGGATTCGATCATTTGAAAGTCGCGCTCTCCGCGGGTGTGCAGAAAATGGTGCGATCCGACAAGGGCGCCTCGGGCGTCATGTTTACCGTCGATACGGAATCAGGATTCCGCGATCTCGTGATCATCAACGGTTCATGGGGATTGGGAGAGATGATCGTGCAGGGAGAGGTAACGCCGGACGAGTTTCTCATATTCAAAAAAACGGGTGCAATCATCGGGAAAAAACTCGGAGTGAAAAACAGGAAGATGATCTACTCTTCCGGTCGCGGAATAAAGAACACAAAGATCGTGAAAACGGACGATCGCGAAGAGAACTCGTTCGTGCTTTCCGAGCGCGAAGTGCGGGAACTTGCGGAGTGGGGGATGAAAATCGAAAAGCATTATTCGGACAGAAACCGCAAGTGGACTCCGATGGACATCGAATGGGCAAAGGATGGGAAAAACGGCAACCTTTATATCGTACAAGCCCGCCCCGAGACCGTGCAGGCAGGCAAGGATTTTTCGAAGATCAAAGAATATATGCGGAAGGGAAACGGGAAGGTATTGGCCGAAGGCGCTTCGGTAGGAGCGAAGATCGCGAGCGGAAAAGCCCGCGTGATACTCGACGCGAAACACATCAAAGAGTTCAAGCAGGGCGAGATACTCGTGACGACGATGACCGATCCCGACTGGGAGCCGATTATGAAGATTGCCGCCGCGATCGTAACGGACAAGGGAGGACGCACCTCTCATGCGGCGATCGTTTCGAGAGAACTGGGAATTCCCTGTGTCGTGGGCACCGAGAAGGCGACGAAGGTGATAACGACGGGGCAGGAAATCACGGTGGATACGACGGGAAGCGAGGGACTTGTGCTTGCGGGCGCACTGAAGTTCACGGTTGAAGAGCAGAATGTAAAAAAGATTCCGCACCCCAAGGTGCACATTATGGTGAATATCGCGACTCCGGAGACCGCATTCGAGAAATCTTTTTTGCCGAACAAAGGAGTCGGACTTGCGCGCGAGGAGTTCATTATCGCGGGCGATATCGGTGTTCATCCGAATGCGCTTATCAACTACGAGAAATTAAAGAGGAAAAGTAAGAAGCTCACGAAAGCGGTAGACGAGAAGATGAGGGGATGGAAAAGTCCGACGCAGTTCTATGTGGACAAGCTTGCCTACGGCATCGCAAAGATCGGCGCGGCGTTTTCTCCGAATCCGGTCATTGTTCGTTTCTCCGACTTCAAGACGAACGAGTATCGCACGCTCTTGGGAGGTGATCTCTACGAACCGAAGGAAGAAAATCCGATGATCGGCTGGCGCGGTGCGTCGCGATACTATCATCCGAACTTCGCC
>JAJYXD010000037.1 GCA_021791135.1 bacterium
CGGGACTCGGCATCGAGTTTGAAGAGCATCCGGAACGATCGGAGGAACGAAGACAGGAAAGAAACCGCGAAGAAGAAAAGGAAGAGAGATCTCACCGCCCCCCGAATCATGTTCAAGAAAAAAGAGAGCAAAAAACCGAAGAACGGCCGAAGACGACGTTCGAGGAAGAGTCTGTAATCGCTCCCCAGTCCGAAGGGTCCGCACTCTCGCTTCACGCGCTTGAAACGGGTTCCGGCGCCGAGGCAAAGAAGAAAGAAGAATCGGAAGAGGTGTTAAACGTGGAAGAGTTGAGAAGCGCTTTGAAGGAAGCGCTGGAAAAAGTAAAGAAAGCGGATTAGAAAATACGCGGAGCGGGACGCACTAAAAAGTGTGCGCTCCGGGCCGCTTGGCCAAGTCTTACCCACTTTTTACTACGTCCCACTCCGCGTATCAGGGGAGGGAGTTGTTGGTACGATCTTAATTCTTTTCCACGCGCTCGATATACTCACCTGTTGAGGTATTTACTCGTACTACATCTCCTTCGTTAATGAAGAGGGGAACGTTTACCTTGGCTCCCGTTTCGAGTGTTGCGAGTTTGTTCCCGCCTTGTGCGGTGTTTCCTTTGAGTGCGGGCGGCGCTTCGGTCACTTTCAAGTCCATTTTAATGGGAAGTTCTACGTTAATAATTTTTTCCTCGAACTTGTCGGCGGTAACGTCGGTATTCGCTTTAAGAAACTGCACCCCTTCTCCAATCGCCTCGGCGGGGAGTTTGAAACGATTCTTCGGATTTCCGGCCTCATGGAACCAGTATTCGCCTCGGCTCTCATAGATGAACTTCACGGGCATGGCGACAATCTCCGCCTCTTCGAACGTATCGTTCACGTGTGCGGCAAATTCCTGCACCTTGCCGCTTATGAGGTTTTTTACCTTAAGCTGCGCTACGGGTTTTCGCTGCTGCATGCGAATGAACGCATACTCAAGTACGCGATAAGGATCCCCATCCTTCACGAAGGCGGTTCCGATTTTGAGGTCATTGTAAGCGAGTCGAGCCATGTTGAATAAAATATCGATTACCGTCCCATTCTATTGAAATCTTTCGAAAATTTCAAGATAATGCCCTTGCGATGAAAGAGAACCAAAAAAAGGTGTTTGTAGGCATGTCCGGGGGGGTAGACTCCTCGGTTGCCGCCTACTTACTCAAGAAAGAAGGGTATGACGTTACCGGCGTTTTTATTCGTTCGTTCAATATCGACGGGTGTGAAGAAAAAGATGCGGAAGACGCGCGTCGCGTTGCCGAGCACCTCAAGATTCCTTTCTATGTGTTCGACTTCGAGAAGGAATACAAGAAAAAGGTAGTGGAGTATATGGTAGAAGGATACAGGCACGGCATTACGCCGAATCCCGATGTGATGTGCAATAAGGAGATCAAGTTCGGTTTGTTCTTGAAAAAAGCGCGCGCGATGGGAGCGGATCTGATCGCAACCGGACATTACGTCCGGTTGCACAAATTCCAAATGACAAATTTCAAATTCCAAATAAATTCGAAAGTCTCCTCCGAAAGAGGATCCACCTCCGGCGGAAAAACTCAAAACTCAAAATTCGGTCTTTGGTCTGCCAAAGACTTGAATAAGGATCAGTCGTATTTTCTTTGGACCCTTACTCAAGATCAACTTAAATATTGCCTTTTTCCGATCGGAGATTATACGAAACCGGAGGTGCGTATCATCGCGCGGAAGGTGGGATTGCCGACGGCGGAGAAAAAAGATTCGCAGGGAATCTGTTTTTTGGGTCAGGTGGAGCTTGGTGATTTTTTGAAGCGTTACATCAAACCGAAGAAGGGGCCGGTCATCGATACGGGCGGCAGAAAAGTGGGGGAGCATGACGGGATTTTTTTCTATACCGTAGGTCAAAGGCACGGTCTCGGTCTCGGCGGGGGAGAACCATACTATATCGCGGAAAAAGTTTTGAAGACCAATACGCTCGTCGTGGCGCGGGGGAGCGACAATCCGGCGCTCTTCCGAAAAGATGTGGAGGTCACGGATATAAGCCTCATCCGTCCATTGGGGACTTCGGAACTGAAGTCCGGAATTCCCATACTCGCCCGCATCCGTTATCGTCAGCCGCTTGCAAAAGCAGCACTCACTAAGCTCAAAACCGGCAATCTCAAGCTGGAGTTCGAAAATCCGATCAAGTTCGTCGCGCCAGGCCAGTCGGCGGTATTTTATTCGGGAAAGAAAGAAATGCTCGGAGGGGGGATCATCCTTTAGATGAGCTTTTTCTGTATAATACATATGTGCCGGCGTACGATGTTTTCTTTTACGGCGCGTTGTTCTTTCTTGGGGGGATTGCAGGAGCGAGTTTAGGATTGCGCTCCTCGCTGCTTTATATCGCCGCGTTTGGTATCGCGGTTTTTTTGTTGTTGTGGCATCTGAAAAAAAGGAGTCGATTTCTTTGGTATACAGGGCTCTCACTCCTCTTTCTTGTCGGTGCGATCTACTACACGGGATTCACCGGAGGAGATGTCAGAAAAAACATCGTACCGGGAGAGTTTACATTCGAGGGCGTTGTCGAAGAAGATCCGGAGATTAAAGACGCATTCCAATCGCTGGTAGTCAAAGTACGAAGCGGGACGCTGCGCGACTCTCGTCTTCTTATTACCACGGATCGATATCCCTCCTTCCGCTATGGAGACGTGCTTCGCATATCGGGGACAATAGGAAGACCGGATTCGGATTCGTTCGATCGGTATCTCAAAAAAGAGCGGATCGATGGCTCGATTCGTTTTCCGGAACTTTCGCGCGTTGCGGAACATCAGGGATCGCCCCTTAAGTCGTTCCTGTTTTCCGTTCGCCATTCCGTGCTCGAATCGTTCGGGGAACTGCTTCCGCAGAACAAAGCGGCGTTTCTGGGAGGTCTTGTGTTGGGAGATCGAAGCGGATTTTCGAAGGAGTTCACCTCGGCGATGCAGGGAAGCGGTACGACGCATCTCGTCGCGCTCTCCGGATACAACATCTCGATTATCGTACTCGCCGCGATGTCGGTACTCGTGTTTTTTATGAAAAGAAATATCGCTGCCGCGCTTACCTGCTGTTTAGTCGCGGGTTTTGTCGTGATGACGGGAATCGAGGCATCGGTCGTACGCGCCGCGGTCATGGGCGTACTGATACTTATCGCGAAAGAGCGCGGAAGATTATTCGATGTCCGAAACGTTATCGTGTGCGCGGGACTCGTGATGGTGCTTTTGAATCCGCGCATTCTCGTATTCGATGTGGGATTCGGTCTGTCATTTCTCGCGCTTCTTGGAATTGTGTATCTGAAACCCGCAATACAGAAACGCTGGCGCACCTTCGAGAATCCCGGATTTCTTTCCTGGCGAGAAAACATACTTACTACTTCTGCGGCACAATGCATGGTGCTTCCGTTACTCGTCGGCTCGTTCGGCTCGTTTTCTCCGCTCTCACTTTTCTCGAACATTCTGATCCTCGAGTGTGTTCCCCTCACAATGGCGTTCGGTTTTGCAGTGGGAGGAGTCGCATTTCTTTCTCATTACGCCGCACTTGCTTTGAGCTGGTTCGTATTGCCGCTTCTTTACTTTGAGACGGGGGTTATAACGTTTTTTGGAAAAGTGGGATTCCTTCTCGAAATTCCTTTCCACTGGAGTTTCGCGGTTCCCTACTATGCCGCGATAGGATGGTTCATATGGAAGATGAATAAAAGAGAAAGAGAATTGAAAAGAGCATGAAAATGCAACCTGGGGAAGTCGAGTCTCCCGAGAGAAAATCCGTCCTCCAGATACTCCCGGAGGTTTTCAACTATATCGAGCGCAGGATCGGGAGGTTTATCCTTATATTTTTCCTT
The DNA here is from genome assembly GCA_021791135.1 of bacterium. GTDB lineage: Bacteria > Patescibacteriota > Minisyncoccia > UBA6257 > GWB1-50-10 > JAKAHD01. Next base: position 3,838 of record JAJYXD010000037.1, read on the forward strand.
CTTTTTACTCTTTCCGTCTGGCTTCTTGTCAGAATTGTCCATACGGACCAAGATGATCTCCTGATTCACTTCCTGCCGGTAGGACAAGGGGACAGTGAGCTTATCGCGCTTCCCGGCGGGGCAACCGTACTTATCGACGGCGGACCACCGACGCTCGATGCAGTGCGAGCGCTTGATGCGGCGTTACCGTCCGGCATCAGGTCGATCGATGTGGTTATAATGACGCATCCCCATCTGGATCATTTCGGAGGACTCATCGATGTTGCGAAACGGTACAGAATCGGCGCGTTCATCTCGAACGGACTTTCTTCGAATCAGGCCTCGTTCCGTGAACTGAAGAAAACGCTTGAAGATCGCCGCGTGCCGCGGATAACGTTCGGTGCGGGAGATTCGATCCACTACGCTTCGAGTGTTCTTATTGCGCTCGCCCCCTCTTTGGATTTGGGAATCGTGAAAAATCAAAACGAGGCGGTACTGGTGCTTGAGCTTCTCGCGAGGAATACCAAGACGCTTTTTATGAGTGATGCGACGAGTGACGTTGAGGGCGCAATCGGAAAAATCGCGGGTAAGATCGACATATTGAAGGTGAGTCATCACGGATCGAAGTTTTCTTCATCAGAAACATTCTTAAAAACCGCACTTCCTCGGTTCGCGTTCGTTGAGGTCGGAAAAAACAGTTACGGGCACCCGACGCCGCAGGCACTGGCGCGTCTCGGGGAAATTGGCGCGAAAGTGTTCCGTACCGACAAGGATGGACTCATCACGGTTCGAAGCGACGGGGCGACGCTCTTCGTTTTGAAATGAGTCGATTTCTGTAGTACAATTGAGCCGTATATTATGCGAACACTCACGAAAGATATCGGTACCAAAGAGGGGGAGACGGTTGAACTCTTCGGTTGGGTAGATACCCGCCGCGATCACGGCAAGCTTATCTTTATCGATCTTCGCGATATGACCGGCATCGTGCAGGTTGTTTTTACGCCCGGTGACAAAGAACTTCACGCTGAGGCGGAACGGCTTCGTCCCGAGTGGGTGGTGAAGATAACCGGAAGCGTGGCGCGGCGCCCGAAGGGAATGGAAAACGAAAAAGTTGCAAACGGTCTTCACGAAGTGACGGCAACCGTGCTTCAAGTCATAACCGAAGCCAAGACGCCGCCCTTCGACCTTGGAGGCGACGGAAGGGAAATAAACGAAGAGGTGAGAATGAAGTACCGCTATCTTGACCTTCGCCGTCCGCGCATGCGGAACAACCTGCGTATGCGCGCGAACGTGAACGCGTTCATCCGCGAGTTTTTGGGATCGCGCGGCTTTACCGAAATTGAGACGCCCTATATCAGTAAATCGACTCCGGAAGGTGCGAGAGATTATCTCGTGCCGTCCAGAGTGTATCCCGGAAAGTTTTACGCGCTGCCGCAATCGCCCCAGCAGTATAAGCAGCTCCTTATGGTGGCGGGGCTCGAGCGTTATTTTCAGATCGTCAGATGTTTCAGGGACGAAGATACGCGGGGCGATCGCCAGCCGGAGTTCACCCAACTCGACATTGAGATGAGTTTTACGAATCAAGATGAGGTAATGGGACTGGTGGAGGAGCTTATGACGCAGTTGGTAAAGAAGCTATACCCGGAAAAACACCTGAGTCAGACCCCCTTTCCGCGAATGTCCTATAAGGAAGCAATGGAGCGATATAACTCGGATAAACCCGATATTAGGAAAGACAAGAACGATCCGAACGAACTCGCGTTCCTTTTTGTAGTTGATTTTCCCGCCTTCGAATGGAAAGAAACCGAGAAACGGTGGGACGCGGTGCATCACCCCTTCACCCAGCCGCGCGTGAAAGATGTGGAGGATTTCAAGGCACAGTTCAAGAACAATCCGGGAGCGATTCTTGCGGATCAGTATGATCTCGTATTGAACGGTTACGAGATTGCGGGTGGTTCGATCCGTATCCACAATCCGGCGCTTCTCCAGGAGGTGTTTGAGGCGATGGGGAATAAACACGAAGAAGTGCTCGCGAAGTTCGGACACATGCTCGAGGCATTCGAGTACGGCGTGCCGCCGCACGGAGGCATTGCGCCGGGACTCGATCGCTTGATGTCGATTCTCCAAAACGAACCGAACATCCGCGAGGTGATCGCGTTTCCGAAGACGGGCGACGGGAGAGACTTGATGATGGACGCACCTTCGGAGGTGAGTGAGGCGCAGCTCAAGGAACTCCACTTGAAAACCGAGAAGAACAATGGTACAAAGGGAATATAAAAACATGAATCCCTCACATAACAAAGCAAGAAGAGGGAAATCAAAATACTATGAAAACATTAATTTTTGCAACGAGTCGTCTAAATAATGAGTTATGTGAGGGATGAAAGGATTTTCTTTTCCGGTGTTTAAGACAAAAATAGAAGGGCTCTCACAGCCCTTCGCGCTTGAAGATCCGATCGAGCGCAAAAAGTACTTCCAGCTCAAAGCGGGAGATGAGATAGAAAAGATACGCGAATATCTTTCTCACGGCACGTTCCTCGCGTTTCTCCTGGGTCCCAAGAATTCGGGAAAGGGGACCTACTCGAAGCTCTTCGCGGAAGCGATAGGGCCGGAACGGATTCGGCACATCTCCGTGGGCGATATCGTGAGAGACGTGCACGCGAGTTTCGAGGATGAAGCGGAGAAGGAAAAGCTCATGACGTTTTTGAAGATACATTATCGCGGCGCGCTTCCGCTTGAAGATGCGGTTGATGCACTTCTGGGAAGAAGCACGAGCAATCTCTTGCCCACCGAGTTCATCCTCGCGCTCATAGAGTACGAGATATCGAAAGATCAGAAGAAGGTGATCTTTATCGACGGCTTTCCGAGAAGTCTTGACCAGATTTCCTATTCCCTCTATTTCAGGTCGCTTATGGGATATCAGGATAATCCGGATTTCTTCGTGTTTATCGATGTTCCCGAAACGATCATCAACGAGCGTATGAAAAACAGAGTAATCTGTCCCGTGTGTCACGTACCGAGGAGTTTGAAACTGCTTCGCACGAAGGAGGTCGGTTTTGATAAGGAAAAAGAGGAATTCTATCTT
>JAJYXD010000033.1 GCA_021791135.1 bacterium
CGGTCTTCGGACCCGACGTGAAGTACCGCCTGAACGAGGACACGTTTCCCTACACACATCCTTCCCGCGAGATGGAGGTTCAGATTAAGGACAAGTGGGTAGAGGTAGTCGGGTGCGGCGTGGTGAAGGGAAGCGTGCTCGAAAAATTGGGAGTGGATTCTTCGAATTACACCGGCTGGGCCTTCGGGTTCGGACTTGAACGTCTGGCGATTGTGAGCATGAATCTTCCCGACATTCGGCTTCTTTGGTCCAAGGATCCGCGGGTGACGCACCAGTTGGAGCTCGGGAAAGAATTTAAGGAGGTGAGCAAGTTTCCGCCCATCACGCGCGACATTTCGTTCGTCGTGGATGCCGGTTTCGTGCCCAACGACTATTTCGATCTCATTCGTGATCTCGGCGGCGATCTTGTGGAGGAAGTGTCGCTTTTGGATAAGTACGATAATAAAGAGAAGTTCGGCGAGGGAAAAACGAGTTACACCTATCGCATCATTTACCGCTCGAACGAGCGCACGCTTACCGTTGAGGAGATCAATCCTATTCAGGAGAAAGTTGTCGAAGAAACGAAGGATAAATTCCACGCGGAGGTTCGTTAATCTCCCTTCCTTAACTCTCGCACCGTACTCCTCTGAACGAGGGTAAGACTTGGCCAAGCGGCCCGGAGCGCCCGAGTGAGGGGGAGTACAGTGCGAGAGTCATTCCCTATGCACCTGGGTTTGAAATTCCGTGAGCCGCTTCGCAAGAAGCGGATATTTTTTTAGTTTAGGATCTTCTTTCAAAATGCGAACCGCCCCCTCACGCGCTTCTTTTACGAGTTCGGGATGACGAAGTGCTTTCATTGCGAGATCGGGGATACCGGTCTGGGAGTTTCCGAAAAATTCTCCGGGACCTCGTTGGCGCAAATCCTGCTCGGCGAGCTCAAGTCCGTTTTTCGCCTCGACGATTGCTTTCAAGCGTGCGCGCGCGGTCTCGGAACCCGAGTCTGTAAAAAGGAAACAATATGATTGATGCGCGCCGCGTCCCACGCGTCCTCTGAACTGGTAGAGTTGTGCGAGTCCGAATCGGTCCGCGCCCTCGATAATCATGATGGTCGCATTCTGAATATCGACGCCCACCTCGACCACGGAGGTCGAGACGAGAATGTCCGTCTTGTGATTCATAAAATCTTCCATAACCTTCTCTTTTGTGGCTTTTCCGCCGGAGGCGGACCCTCCTTTGGAGGGCATTTTTCCGTGGAGCATCGCCACGCGGAGGTCGGGAAACACTTTTTTGGAAAGTTTCTCGTGTTCTTCGGTAACGGACTTCACGTCGAGTTGTTGCAGTTCTCTGAACGAGAATCGTTCCGGTGCGTCGGGATCCGCCTGACGCGGTTCGATCCGCGGACAGATTACAAATACCTGCCGTCCCGTCTTTACCTGCTTCCTTACGAATTCATACGTCGCCGCACGCTCTTTCTGGACGACCGTTTTGGTGATAATGGGTTTTCTGTCCTTCGGGAGTTCGGTGATGAGCGAGAGCTCAAGATCGCCGAAAAGCGTGAGAGAAAGCGTGCGGGGAATGGGCGTTGCCGACATGCTCAAAAAATGGGGAATAGCTTCCTTTTTCTTTACGAGTGCCGCCCGCTGCTCGACGCCGAAGCGATGCTGTTCGTCGACGATAATAAAGCCCAGCGAACGGAATGTGATGTCCGACTGAATGAGCGCGTGCGTGCCGACAACGATTTTTACCGTTCCGTCCTTCACCTCTTTGAGTAGTTCTTTTTTCTTTCTTGGGGCCTCAAGATTGTTTCCGTAAAATACCCTCGCATCGTGTCCTGTGACGAGTGCGACTCCTCCTTCGAACTCGCCGAAGAATTTTTTGAAGGTTTCGTAATGCTGGCGCGCGAGAATCTCGGTGGGCGCCATAAGCGCCGTTTGATAACCGTGGTGTGCCGTATGAAGCGCGGCGATCGCGACGACGACGGTCTTTCCGGATCCCACATCGCCCTGGAGAAGACGATTCATGGGCGTAGGATGCGCCGTATCTTTCAAAATTTCCCAAAGCGATCGTTTTTGCGAAAAGGTGAGCGAGAACGGAAGATGTTCGAGAAGATCTTTTATAAAAGGGAGATCGGTAGGAAACGAAGGGGCGCTCTGCTCCGCAAGCGTGAGTTTTTGCTTCACATTGAAGAGTTGAAGAAAGAAAAGATCCTCGAACGCGAATCGTTCTTTCGCCCGGAGCGCTTCCGGAAGTTCAAGAGGGAAGTGAATATCATGAAGCGCGTGATTTACGTCCGGAAGGTGTTCGCGCGAGAGCATCGCGCGGGGAAGCGGGTCTTCCAGTTCCGGAAGGTGATCCAAGACGGGCTTAATGAGATATCTGATTCCTTTCGAGGTAAGTCCTTTTGTTTCGGGATAGACCGGCACGATGCGTGCGGTGTGTCTCGTCTCGTGCGCTTCTTTCACGAGTTCGTAGGTCGGATTTGAAAGATAGATATCTTCCTTTCCGCTCACTTTTCCCGAAAAGTTCGCAACGCGGCCGGGCTGAAGCGTGTTTTTGATGTAGGGCTGGTTGAACCAGACCGCACGAATCGATCCCGAATCATCTCGTATCACAACTTCCGTAACGTAAAGGTTTCTTCGCCACGCGCGTCGCCCGCTCACCTCCTCGACCACGCCCTGAATAGTCGCTTCCTGATTTGGAATAAGATCGGCGATTTTGTAAATTTGGGAGAAGTCCTCGTAACGAGTGGGGAAGTGCCATAAAAGATCGCGCACGGAAGTGATCCCCATTTTTTTGAGTTTCACGAGAAACTTCTGACCGATCCCGTGGATCGCCGAGAGCGGTGTCTCGAGCGTTATCATGTCGCGGCTAGTATACCACGTTTTCGGAAGAAAGTTAACTCCGATTTTTCTCGAGAAAATTCGATACTTTTATCACGTCCGCGGGATTGCCGAAATCGAACCAATAGTCCTTGATCTCCTTCACCTTCACCCTTCCTTGTTTCGCGAGTATGCGAATCGCGTCCGTAAGCTCATATTCTCCCCGCGGGGATACGCCGATGCGGTCTATTATCTCGAAAATTTCCGGCGTGAACTTCGCAAGGCCAGTATTGATGAGGTTGGAAACGAACTCCTTCGGTTTTTCAATCACGTCTTCGAGGAATTCTCCCTTGGTAAGAAGCACCCCGTACTTCTCCGGATGCGTATGTTTGAAGCCGCTGATATAGGTGTATCCGTCGTCGATCGCGAGCGACTTGATGTCTTTCGGAGAATACATGTTGTCGCCGAATATGGCGATGAACGGTTCATTGTCCACGATATCCTTCACGCATTGAATAGGAATCGCGGTTCCGTATTTCTCGGTTCCGGCGATCTCGAACTGATCGACAAGCTTGATGGGAAATTCGTTCCCGTACTCTCGGGCGAACTCCTCCATCGCTTCTTTCTTGTGACCGATAACGAGAATCATCTCCGTAATGCCGGCATCTTTCAGATTTTTTAGCACGTAATACAAAAAAGGCCGGTTGCAGACCTTAATAAGATGTTTCGGTTTGTTCATGGCGAGATGGAGCATTCGTGTGCCCTTTCCCGCCGCCGCAATAACCGCTTTCGTAATCATATTTTTGTGCCCCCACCAGGGCTCGAACCTGGGACCTTCTCCTTAAGAGGGAGCAGCTCTACCAACTGAGCTATAGGGGCGTGTCTGCGAGAGATGTTATCTTATAAATTAATAGGCCTTACCGCTTTAGTCAATCAGATCCACCTTTTTCCGATCTTTTTTGCTTTCGCGTTTTCTTCTGATTAAGGCGCGGGCGGAGGCAATTTGTAATTCCCCTTTGCGAGAATCTTTCCTTTTCCCGCATCCAGAACCATGTATTGACCTACTTCGGAAAAATCTGTTGCCGCACCTCTGACTCCTTCTTCGATAAATTCGATGACTGTTTGTGCGTTGGGAAACCCTCTAAGCGATTGTGGAAAAAAATCAGAATATTTTGACTTTAATCTGCCAATGGTGGCCACGACTATTTTTCCTCCACGCGAAGACCCCGCGCCGCTTCCTTTTAAAATCAGCGCCACGTCCTTAATGTCTGTAATCCAGTTTTTTATGGGAAGATGTTTCTCGCGCGATTCAGGTTCTCCGGTTGGTTGGCCACAGCCAAATTCTGGAGGCGGCGGCGCTCCACCCGAACAATTTCGTACAATGAAGTCCCCGCTGCTTGTTGCATAATTTCGTTTCACTTGGTTATCAAACCATTCATTTACTCTGATATATTTAATGTCGCTATTTGGTAAAATAAAAGAACTGGCCGCATATGTGAGGCGTACGTTGCCTGTGTTGATCTCATCTGGATCAAGTGAGGTTTCAATATCAAAGGGCTCTGCGCCTGAAGCAATCGCCGCGGCATCTTTAGTATGGAGAATAGTAATGGCAAGCAATGAACTACGTAAATCTACTTTCTCTACGGTGGTTGGTGTCGGAGTTGATGTTGGTGTCGAAGTTGATGTTGGTATCGTCGACGTAGGAGTGGAAGTCGAGAAAGAATTCGGGATTAGCATGGGCTGCGGGGATTTTTTTACCAAAGCTAAATATCCTACCGCCGCTATAGAGGCAACGATGAGCAGAGAAAGAATGATGCTTGCAAATCCTTTTTCATTCATATAATTGATTTTCTAATAAAAATTCCTCACTGGTGCCCTCGGAGGGAATCGAACCCCCAACAACTGCTTCGAAGGCAGGGATGATATCCATTTCACCACGAGGGCTTCAACGTGCATTCTACCTCGGTTTTCCGAAAAGAGGAAGACAGGATATAATATGAGGGATGAAGTCCATGATTCCGAAAGAAATAAAGGAAACGGCAGCGGCGCTTCTGAAGGCAGGCTATCACGCGTATCTCGTGGGCGGATGCGTTCGTGACGTGCTTTTGAAACGCGATCCCAAGGACTGGGACATCGCGACCGATGCGCATCCGGAGGATATCCAAAAGGCATTCCCTGAAAATGTGTATGAAAACAACTTTGGAACCGTGGGAGTAAAAACGGAGTCCGAAGACCCGCGTCTCAAGATAGTGGAGGTAACGACGTTCAGGATTGAGAGTGAGTACTCCGACAGGCGTCATCCCGACGCGGTGCGGTTTGCGAAGACCATCGAGGAAGATCTCTCTCGCAGGGATTTTACCGTCAATGCAATGGCGATGGATTTGAAATCGAAAACACTGGATATGAAGACGGATATCGTCGATCCCTACGGCGGAAAGGAAGATTTGAAAAATAAAATTATCCGCACGGTGGGGGATCCGCGAAAGCGCTTCGAAGAAGACGCCCTCCGTCTGATGCGCGCCGTACGTTTTGCGGTTGAATTGGGGTTTGAGATAGAGCCGGTTACCATGAAAGCGGTGAAAGATCACGCGGGACTTCTCGAGATGATCTCAAAAGAGCGGATTCGCGACGAGTTTTTGAAAATCATCATGACCCCGCGTGCCGCCGAGGGCGTCATTCTTCTCGAAGATACGGGGCTTCTCACTCACATCATTCCCGAACTCAAAGAAGGAGTCGGGTGCGGACAGAACAAGCATCATATTTATACCGTCTTTGATCATAACGTCCGTGCCCTGAACTACACGGTAGAAAAAAACTACTCTCTCGAGGTGCGGCTTGCGGCGCTCCTCCATGATGTGGGAAAACCGAGGACGAAGCGCGGTGAAGGATCCGACTCGACGTTTTACAATCACGAGGGGGTAGGAGCGAGAATGACGGCGAAGATTATGGATCGTCTTCGTGTCCCGAAGGAGACTGCCGAACGGGTAATTCACCTTGTGCGTTACCACCTTTTCTACTACAACGTCGGCGAGGTCACCGAAGCGGGCGTACGGCGTTTCATTCAGCGGGTGGGAGAGGAGTACATCGAAGATCTCTTCAAGGTGCGTGAGGCGGATCGCATCGGTTCCGGCGTGCCGAAAGCGGTGCCTTATAAGCTCCGCCATCTTCGTTTCATGATGGAAAAGGTGAAACGCGATCCGATTCATCCGAAAATGCTGAGGATAAAAGGGGATACGGTGATGGAGCTTCTGCATATCCCGCCGGGGCCCAAGGTGGGGCAGCTTCTCTCCGTGCTTCTCGAAGAAGTGCTTGACGATCCGGCCCTTAATACGGAAGAATATCTCCACGCCCGCGTGAAAGAGCTTGCCGCGCATTCGGAGAAAGAACTTAAGACACTCGCGGAGCAGGCAAAGGAGAAGAAAGAAGAATTCGAGAGCGGCGTCGAAGAAGATATGAAGAAAAAATATTTCGTGAAATAACAACATGGAACTTCCTTCGTTTAAAGACGAACGCATCTGGAGAATACTCTCCGATTTCTGGACTTATTTTTTTATCACGTTTCTTATTATCAACTTTCTGAACAGAAGCGCGCTCGATTTTCTCATCGCGCCGTTCAGCGTGATCTATGTGGGCATCCTCGCGCTTTACGTGGGTACTAAGGAATTCGATCGCTGGTATGACATTCACGAGAGTCGTCACCCGGGGGAGTTGTTCGTGCTCGCGTGGACGGCGGTCATATTCGGGCTTCTTGTCCTCTCTGCGGTACTCCAAAACGGTTACAGGGTTTCCTCGGAAGCGATCGCGGTGTATATCATGGTGCTCTCGGTCTTCGCACTCACGCAGAAATCAAAGCGGCTTCACGAGAGGAAAAAAATGAGGAGAAGAAAATAAAAAAATAAAAACCACCCGCCTTTCCGGCGGGTGGTTTTTTGTGGACCCACGGGGAGTCGAACCCCGGACTCGGCAATGCGAATGCCGCGTAATACCACTTTACTATGGGCCCCCATCCAAAGAACTGTCGGGCTGCTGGGAGTCGAACCCAGTCTACACGCACCCGAAGCGTG
>JAJYXD010000041.1:0-1556 GCA_021791135.1 bacterium
CCGTGAAGAACTCTACATGAACGGGAATCTCCCCTACCGCGGTCACGATGCCGATCTGCGGCTCCGCGATCTCAAGGAGATAGCTCATGTCGCCGGGTCTGTCGACGCCATACTCGAGGATGATAACCTCGGGGAAATCCTTTTGTCGCGTGAGAAGGTTTTTGACCGAAGCGATGATGACGCCGCACCAGAAAAAAAGTCCTCCCTCGGTCGATTCCCAGTCGCCGAGAATCGTAAGAGGAAGCCCGAGTTCGTTATTGAAATTTTTTGAGGATGATCGTATTTTTCTCTCCGTGCGAAGCACGGTTTCAACCGCGTCTCTCGTCGAAGTCTTTCCCACATTGCCCGTAATGCCCACGATCGACGGCTTATAGCGCACGATGGTGAGCGCCGCGAGCTTCTTCAATAGTTTGGCGAGAAGTGAAAGGATAAATTGTTTCATGGTTATTGCGTCGGTTTGTCGGGAGGAATGTTGTAGTAGTTTAGCACAAGGTTTGCGAGTTCCCTGAATGCCGGAACTACCGTGACGGCCGCAACCTCCGCTCCCTTCGGCTTGTCGAGCTTCACAAGAATGACGACCTTCGGATTCGTGATGGGCACCATGCCGATAAACGTGTGGATGTATGCGTCGAGATAGCCGCCGTGCACGAGATCCGGTACGTTTGCCGTCCCCGTCTTTCCGGCGATTCTGAATTGGGGAATAGTCGCGACCTGCCCCTTATTTACCGCGGATTCCATCATTCCGATGACTTTCTGCGCCGTATCCTCGCTTATCACGCGTCGGATGACATACGGACTCTTCGAGGCGTCCACGAACGGTCTCATGAGAAGGCCGCCGTTTGCGAAGACGGAAAACGCGTTAATCATCTGAATCGGAGTAACCGACGTCCCCTGTCCGTACGCGGCAGTCGCGTAGTCGATGTCCTGCGCGCCTTTGCGTTCGAGATTCGCCAGGCTTCCTTTTACCTCATCGGGAAGATCGACGCCCGTTTTTTCTCCGAATCCGAACTTCACGAGATAGTCGTGGAAAATCGTTCTGCCTATTTTTTGTTCGGCAAATACCGCGCCCGTGTTGATCGATCGCTCGATCACGTTCGTCATCGTCGTGCCGGAACCGTACGCCTTATGATCCCAGTTTGTAATCTTCTTTCCGTTCAGGGTGATATATCCCTTGTCTTCATATTTCGTGTCGGGCGTGATGATGCCCGCGTCGATGCCCGTAGCCATCGTGATCGGTTTGAAGACCGAGCCGGGTTCGTAGACATACTGCACGCTCGGATTTAGAAACGAGCCGACGGGAGTGTTTCTGTAGTCGTTTGGATCGAAGTCGGGATAGTTGGCGTTCGTGAGAATCTTTCCGGTTGTCGGATCCTCGATGATGATCGAGCCGCCCGTTGCGCCGTTTTTCGTCACGAGGTCGGCAAGTTTTTGTTCGGCTTGCGCCTGAAGATTCCTATCGATCGTGAGTTGCATGTTGTCTCCGTTCCCGAGCTCGTCGTTGTGATATTTCTCCGCGCCGTAAAGTCCGAGGGGAGTTTTTGTGGTATCATTCAGCC
>JAJYXD010000041.1:1566-6140 GCA_021791135.1 bacterium
CGACGAATCCCAAAACCTGCGATCCGAGGCGTTCGAAGGGGTAGAAGCGGTATTGTTTCTTGTCGATATAAATTCCTCTTAAATTCAAATTTTGCACCGCATTCAGCTGTTCGTCGGTCGCCTTCTCGACGAGCATCCGGAATAAACTCTGGGGGGCCGTGAGCGCGGTCTCAAGCTCTCCCTCTTTCCACCCTATCGTCGGGGCGAGTGCGGCCGCGGTTCCCTTGGAATCAATAATCTCCTTCGGGACGGCATATATCACCGGATAGTCCTGGTTCAAGCCGACGGTAATCGCATTCCCCGACCGGTCGGTGAAAAAAATCTGCCCGCGCCTCATCTGAAGCTGGGCAAGCGCCTCGTTCCGTGCCTGGGCGGTCTTGAAGTAGTAGTCCCCTTTTTGTATCTGGAGCGTGTAGAGATTGAATCCCAGCACTCCGAAAAGGAGCGCGAAGGTGGAAGTTAATGCGATGAATCTGACACCCATTTGGATTGCTCTAGATATTCCGGTCGCCGTTCCAGGGTGAGATGATACTCGGGTACCAACGTTTCAAGATATACCGGGTCGGTCATCTTGTAATACGTGCTCTTCAAACCCGCATTACTCGTTTCCGCTTGCGCGATTTTATTTTTGAGCGTCGTTACCTGGTAACGGGTGTTTACGAAAGAATTATACTCGAATACGTAGAAAATACCACCGGCCAAGACGACGATGGCGAGCAGAATGAAGAAACGAACGTAATTTTTATTAAAGGCTGGTCGAATAATGGTCATGATGTTTGCTAAAAAGTTATAGATTTTTGTTTTTAGATGAGCGTTATCACTCTTAATTTTGCCGAGCGGCTCCGCGGGTTTGCGGACATTTCTTCTCGGCGCGGAAGCAGCGGTTTTTTGGTAATAAGAGTCCCCTTTCCTTCCTTCGCGAGCTCTTGAAACTTTTGTTTGACGATCCTGTCTTCGAGGGAGTGGAAGCTGATGACGGCGGCTCTTCCTCCTTTTTTCACGCACTGGTCGAGATGGTCGAGAATCGAGGAAAGATTATCCAGTTCGCGGTTCACGTAGATGCGGAGTGCCTGGAAGGTGCGTGTTGCGGGATGTATTCTGCCAAGTTCGTAGTTCTTTGAAACGACGCTGCTTATTATTCTCGCGAGCTCTCCGGTTGTAAGGATCCGTTTGCGCCTTCGTTCTTTCACGATCGCCTTCGCGATCCTTCGCGAGAGGCGTTCTTCGCCGAACTGATAGATGATATCCGCGAGCTCCTTCTCCGGCGTGCTGTTTACCACCTGCGCGGCAGTCACTTTTTCGTTCGGGTTGTACCGCATATCGAGGATCTCGCTGGTTGAAAAGCTAAATCCTCTTCCGTTCGGAGTAAGCTGCTCGCTCGAAAGTCCGAGGTCGAGAAGCAGTCCGTCCGCTTTTCCGAGATTCAATCGTTTGAGAAGCTGCGGAACGTCCGCGTAATTCCCCTCTTCGAAGATCGTTCGGGGAGCAAACCGTTTTCCCGACTCCTTGATCCGTGCGATCGCTTTCGGATCCCAATCGATGCCGAGAAGCGTTCCCTTCGGGCCTATTTTCTGTGCGAGCACTTTCGCGTGTCCCCCGCCATTTACGGTTCCGTCGATAATGAATGCCCCCGATTTCGGTTCAAGTGCTTTTACTACTTCTTCTAAAAGAACGGGGATGTGCGGCATATTTTAAATTCCGAGTTCTCCCAATTTCTCGGCAATCTCGTCCGATGTCGCCTCCGTTTTCTGTTTGTAGGTGTTCCATTCTTCCTCGTCCCAGATCTCGAATCGATTGTAGAGGCCGGCAACGACCGTCCCCTTTTTCAATCCCGCATACTTTCGGAGATAATCGGGAATCAAGATCCTCCCCCGGGTGTCCGCTTTCGCGTCACTTGCTCCTGCGAGCATAAGACGAACGAACGCCCGGGAGTTCGCCTGCGCGAGCGGGAGGGCGGTGAGTTTCTGAACGAGATTTTCCCATTCCTGGGGTCCGAACACGAACAAACACTTGTCGAGTCCGCGAGTAATGATGGCCCCGGCCTCTATCTTCTCGCGGAACTTAGCCGGTATCGCCAACCGCCCTTTCGTGTCCAAATTATGCCTGTATTCGCCTAGTATCATTTGAATTGTCCCCAGATTCGAGGGTTATCCCCATACTTATCCACTATTCACCACTTTCATACACTATTATACCCTTTTCCAGGGAAATAAAAAGACCGCCCCCACCGGCGTCTCTCTTTTTAACCCTCTTATTTACTGCAATTTTGGACTATTTTTCAGCGAAGTTATCCACTATTGCATCCTTTATTGATTTCACTTTGTTTCTTACGTTAATCCCCTATTTAGTATACTCCAGGGCTTATAAAATCTCGTTAAACGGTTTAGGGATGAGTTTTGTGAGCTTTTGGATATCGCTTAAATCCGTTAAGAAGATGCCAAGATTAAGTTGAAGCGTATAAAGCGTCACATGTGTGGGAGGAACTTTGAGATGTAATTTATATTTTTTATTGAGTAGGTCAAAGAATTTTTCAAGATTAGTAACTTCACACATCGCTACCACCGATCGCCTCTCGTTTTGTACAACAAATCTGAATTCGTCGCGGTATCGTATCAATGAAATGTCGTTCTGTGAAACGAATTCACAAAAATCATTGATAATGGCGTTCTCAAATTCTGGTATTTGAATACCTTCTTTTTCGATGATCTTACCGATACACACCAAGCTTACGTGGAAGGACGATCTTCGAAGTAGTGTATATCCTCCGATTTCTAATTTGTCCGGCAGTCCTTGAATTGCAACAGGAAGACTGATTGTCTGTTTTTTAAGAGTATATTTTTCGTCGTTGCAAATAAATTTTTCTTCCATAAATAGTGTTTAATGTGATTGATTTTAATTATCCGATTCAGTTTCTAGGAGTCGGGATTTGAGATTCGGGAGTGCTATGTCTTTTACGCTTTCTTGGTCACCGAGAAGAATAGGCCTTAATGCGCGGTGTATTGTCTGTGCAGTCCAAAAGAAATCCATTTTTTCGAATATGAGTTTCTCATTCTGATGCGGGTAATATCGAAGTAGTTCCTTCGTAAACTCCTTCCCATAATGATAAAAAGGTCTCCACAAGTCATAATCGGGGTCGCCTATTTGAAGACCTCCGAAATCCAGGATACCGGAAACATGATGTGTTTGCGCATTCATTAAAATATGCTCCGCTTCGAGATCTCCATGAAGCAGTTTCGGGTCGTACTCGAAATTTTTCTCGTTTGAGAGGTAGTTGTTAAATACATTTTCGATCTTGTCTTCCATCGCCGCCGCTTCATCAGGAAGCCGTTCTTTAAGCACCGGGTATACGTATTCACGTGCATCGATCAAGAGTCCTTGAAACATTTCCTTAAAATCCTTTTCTTCAATGCCATATCCTTTTGCTTCATTGATGTCGAATGTGTGAAGCTGGTTGAAAAAGTCAGCAATATCTTTTGCAAGGAGCGTTTTCCGTTCGGGTAACTGATTTTCGAGCAGTTCCTTCGTGAGCGGGACGCCTTCTATTTTTTCATATCCTACAAACTTAAGGTTTTCCTTTTTTCGTGTCCCGATAAACTTGAAATCCGGTATCGAAACACTTAGATTCTCCTTGAGCTTCGGAAGCATCACAATCTCTTTCTCCAGAGATCTACTGGCTTTTTCGTGTTTGGGGAACCGGAAAACAGTCGAATCGTTCGCTAAAAATACCGCATTCCCCATTCCCTCGGAAAGAGAGATAAAAGATTCAATGGAAAAATCTCTAAAATTGTCTTTTACTTCTTGTTCTGCCCCCTCTATTGGAATTTCAATACGATAATCCCCGACTTCATAGCCGCCTTTTGTTGTTATTCGGGTCTCGTTTCCGTTGTTTTCTTCGAAATTATTTTCCATAGATTCTTATTAAATTATTTTGTGGACGCTGCAGGGATCGAACCTGCGATCTTCGCAATGTGAATGCGACGTTCTACCACTAAACTAAGCGTCCTTCTTACTGAATGTGAATGTTCCCGATTTGTACGAAAATCTTAAGATTTTCGTACACAAATCGCAATCCCAGCAATACGAAGTATTGCGCGGGACAACGCTCTAACCAGCTGAGCTAAACGCCCTTGAGAGCTTTTTCTATTGTAGATACTCCGGGTACGTTTTTGCAAATAATAAGGACAGATGGATCGCATCTGTCTCTTATATAAATTGTCCTCTCGTGTATGTTTTACACTTGAGGAAGGAGATCTTCTATGGGGTTTCGAGAACAAAACCACCCTTTACGGAAGTAAGATCAAAGTGTTCCGACGAGAAGAAGCGTCGCAAATTTTTCAGAGTTGGATCTTCGTTTGGGTCGTAACCGCGGTTTAGAGCGTATGCGGTTACTTCTTTTAGATTGTTGAAGGTCAGTGAATTTTCATCGGAGGACTGCATTAGATTTCCTCCCTTGCTTTCGTTGCTGCTGTGTTTCATGAGTTCTTCTCCTTAAACTGGTTATTGACTTGTAAAATAACTTGCGGGTTGTCCCCACACGTAAGAGTTCTTTTCGTTCCAAGTCCGCGTACGGCTGG
>JAJYXD010000054.1 GCA_021791135.1 bacterium
TTGATACATATCCTTCATAGTACAGGGATATGCGCCAATATGATGAGAGTACCCGATATTTCCTGTATAATAGAATCGTGAAAATCGTTGTCATCGTTTTGGGCGTGATAATTCTTGCACTTCTCGGAGTGCTTTTTTCGTACCCGCAAAATAAAAAGACGACGAGAACGACTTTAATGTTAGGAGGCCCGGCTTCCTAACGGAGGCCGGGCTTCCAACTAAGGGAGAAACTCCGCTTTTCTTACTTTTTTGTGATACGTAATCGCGAAGCGGTGGGCTTCGTCGCGGACGCGGACGAGTGTGGCTTCATTCGTGAACCCGGGAATGCGGCCGATGATATCGTTCTTTTTTCGCTCGGGACCCTTCGCGATCCCCACGACGGGGATATTGAGCCCCGTCGCCCTTAGCACGTCCCGCGCGACACGTACCTGCCCCGTTCCCCCGTCTATAAGAACGAGATCGGGCTTCGGCCAATTCGCCTCGCCTATGTGCCTGAAACGGCGCGAGAGCATTTCTTTCAGCATTCCCACGTCGTTCGGTTTCTTAAGCGTCCGAATTCTAAACTTCCGGTACCACTGTTTCGCGGGCTTTCCCTCTTCGAACACCACCATTGCACCAACAGCCGATGTTCCTGAAATATGTGAGACATCATATCCTTCGATACGGCTGTGGCGCAATTTTAAATTTGAAATTTTAAATTTTAAATTCTCTTCTGAAAGAAGAGCGACATCTTGAATGTGCTTCAAGGCAAAGAGACGTTTCTTTATCTTCTCCGCTTTTTCGAACTCGAGTTTTTTACTCACATCCCGCATCTCCCGCTCAAGGTTCGTTATAATTCTTTTTTTCTTACCCTCGAAGAGGAGTTTTATGTTTCTTACCGTTTTCAGATACTCCGTTCTTCCCTCCATACTCACACAGAATCCGGGACAAAGGCCTATCTGCGCATCAAAACACGGCTTCCCCCTTCCGATATCTTTCGGCAGATGCGTATTCCACGGGAAGATCTTTCTCAGGATACGAAGTGCCTCGCGGATACTTGAAGGAGAAGTGAAGGGACCATAGTACCCCGCACTAAAACGAGCATTGCGCTCTTCGTGCTTCCGCACGGAGCGTTTACGTGAATGCTCGTTTAGTGACGGGGCAAGCCGCACTTTCTTCAGTTCTTTTCCCCTCACCGAAAGAACTCTTGGAAATCGTTCTTTCGTGATCACGACATAAGGAAAGCTTTTATCGTCCTTTTCGCGGATATTGAAGGGCGGCTGATATTTCTTGATGAGATCCGCCTCGAGAATGAGCGCCTCGATCGCCGTGTCGGTTTTCCGCACTTCTATCTTCCAAATTTCCCGTACCAATCTTTCGATACGGGAGTCGTGAGGTCTGAGGAAATAACTCGAAACGCGGCGTTTCAAGTTGACGGCTTTTCCCACGTACAAGATACTCCCCTTCGCATCCTTCATGAGATAGACGCCGGGAGTCTCGGGAAGATTCCTATAGAGTGTCATCGAAGAGAAAATCGACGAACTTCTGGACGGGCGTTTTCTTCGGTTCGGAGTAACCAGTGCCTTTGCAGATTTCCTTGAGATGAATCTCCGTTTCATCGATTCCCATTTTGATAAGCTCCCTAGCCTCCGGAAAATCGATCCAGTGATAATTCATGACGGGTGGACGAATTACGACGTTCGCCTTCTCTATGATGCGATGGATAAGCTGATGTTCGAGCACGGGAAGCGCATCGGCGATGATGGACTTGATGCCGTGGATGCTTATCGTCTCCTGAGTGATGTCGGGCCAGCGGCTCGAGACGTCGATCGCAATCACGAACTCGGCACCCATATCCCGCACCACATCCGCCGGCACCGGATCCACCATGCCCCCGTCGGAAAGTAACTTGCCATCCAAGGATACGGGAGCAAATATCATAGGAAGCGCGGCGCTCGCCTGAATCGCATCCGTGAGAGATCCTTTTCTTAAAATAACCATATCCCCGTTTTTCACGTCGGTCGCGATCGCCGCGAAGGGAATCGCGCATTTTTCAATGGAGACATTTTTGATATGCGATTTCAAAATTTCGATGACCGGTTTGCTGTCCCGGAACGGCGATTCGGCTTTATTGTGCGCCCGAAGCATTTTCCGGAGCGGCAGCATGTCTTTCTCCTTTATATCGGAAAAGAGCTTCTCCAAAAGATCGACATCCTGAGTCGCGGCGTAGAATCCGCCGACCAAGGCACCCATGCTTGTGCCCGCGATGTAATCGATGTCGATCCCCGCCTGGCGGAGCACCTTGATGACGCCGATATGGGCGAGCCCTCTCGCTCCCCCGCCCCCCAGGGCGAGTCCGACGGACTTTTTCTTCGACTTCGGTTCCTTCTTCTGCTGCTTCTTTTGCATATCTTAATAGTAAAACAAAAGTGGAATAGGAAACACCCCCTTCTATTTCTTGAGCACACATATTTATTCCCTCGCTCACCAGTGCCTCCGGGATGCGGAAACGTATATGTGCTCACACGCTCCTCGCCACCCTGCACGCCTATTCGGCGAGGGGCCTGGCTCGGCGACGCGGCTCGCGCATAACGTTTCTACGCACCCTCCGGCAATGGTTCGCTTAGGGAACAAATATGTGCACTCTTTCATCAATTCTTGAATCTTAATGGCTTTTTTGAGTGTCCGCTCCCTTTCTTCCCGAGGAAGCATAGCGAAGCGAAGTGGAGGCTGAGTCATTTAAATTCTCCTCAATCTCCGAGAAGTACATACTGACTCCGCACCGCGTTCCTCCGAACGAGGGTAAGACTTGGGCTAGCGCCCCGGAGCGCCCGAGATGAGGAGGAACGCGGTGCGGAAATAAGGAAAAGTTATTTCAAAACTTTTTTCAGATACTGCCCCGTGAAACTTCCCGCTCTTTTCGAGATATCTTCCGGTGTGCCGATTCCGACGATCTCCCCTCCCTTTTCCCCTCCCTCGGGCCCGAGATCGATCACCCAGTCGGCGATTTTTATCACGTCCAAGTTGTGTTCGATGACGACCACGGTATTTCCCCTGTCCACGAGGCGCTGGAGCACGTCGATCAGATTCTGCACGTCCGCGAAGTGAAGTCCGGTCGTTGGTTCGTCCAAGAGATAAAGCGTGCGATGCGTGTCGCGCTTCCCGAGCTCCGCACCGAGCTTCACGCGCTGCGCTTCTCCTCCGGAGAGCGTGGTGGCCGACTGGCCGAGCTGGAGATATCCCAAACCCACCTCATTCAATATTTTCAAGCGATCATAGAGCCACGGAATGTCTTCGTAAAATTCCGTCGCTTCCTCGATCGTCATCTTTAAAACTTCGTACACATTCTTTCCTTTGTAGCGCACGTTCAGGGTCTCCCGATCGAATCGTTTTCCCTTGCACACCTCGCACTCCACATACACCGTCGGAAGGAAGTGCATCTCGATTGCGATCATCCCATGCCCTTCGCAGTTTTCGCACCTGCCTCCCTTCACGTTGAAGCTGAAACGGCCGGGCTTGTAGCCCCTCACGCGGGCATCTTCCGTCGCCGAAAAGAGTTCGCGGATGAACGTCCATGCGCCCACATAGGTCGCAGGATTGGAGCGCGGCGTGCGTCCTATCGGCGATTGGTCGATATTGATGATGCGATTGATATACTCGGTACCCGTGATCGCTTTGTGCGGCCCCGCTTTGTACTCCGCGCCGTTAAACTTGTTCGCGAGCGATTTGTAGAGCACGTCGTAAAGAAGAGTGCTTTTTCCCGATCCCGATACGCCCGTAATCGCGGTAAAGCGCTTCAAAGGAATATCCACGTCCACGTTTTTCAGGTTGTTCGCCGTGATCCCTTTTATCTTCAGATGCTCCTTGTCCTTATTTACAATTCGCCTCTTCTTCGGAACCTCGATGAATCGCTTGCCGCGGAGATAGTCTAACGTGAGGGATTCTCCTGAATCGAAAACAGGAAAATTGTCTTTTACCCCGTTAGAAATCTCGCCCGCGCTTGCGCGCCCGGAGGGCCTTTGGGGCGGGCTATTTCTAACGGGGTGAATGATCTCGGGCATCGGGCCCTGCGCGATAATCTTTCCGCCATGTACTCCCGCCGCGGGACCGATATCGACGAGATAATCGGACGAACGGATGGTATCTTCGTCGTGCTCGACGACAATGATGGTATTCCCGAGATCGCGGAGATCCTGAAGCGTCTTGATAAGCTTCGCATTGTCGCGCTGATGGAGCCCGATCGTCGGCTCGTCCAGAATATAAAGCGTGCCCACGAGACGCGAACCGATCTGGGACGCGAGCCGGATACGCTGGGACTCCCCGCCCGAGAGCGTGCCCGCTTTGCGATTCAACGTAAGATAGTCAAGTCCCACGTCGATCATAAACTGCAGACGGTTCTTGATTTCCTTCAAGGGCACCTCGGCAATCTCCGCGAGATTTTTCTTCTTCGCGAGCTTCTCCTCAATCTTCGTGAAGAACGCGCATGCGTCATCGATCGAGAGCTCGACTACCGAGGCGATGTTCTTGTTGTCGATTAAGACGCTCAAGCTCTCCTCCTTGAGACGCTTTCCCGCGCAGACGGGACACAGCTTCTCGGACCAGATACTCTCGGTGCCGAGCCCGTGACACTCGGGACATGCACCATAGGGACTGTTGAAGGAGAAGAGGCGCGGTTCTATCTCGGGGAATGAGAATCCGTCCTCGGGGCAGGTATACTGCGCCGAAAGGGACATCTCCTTGTCCGTAATGACGGTAATCACGTCGTGGCCGTACTTTAGGGCCGTTTCGACCGACTCCGCAAGCCGCGTTCTGTTGTCTTTCTCGCCGAAGTCGATTCCTGCGGGCATCCGATCGACTACGAGATCGATCGTGTGCTGTTTGTAGCGGCTCAAATCGATCCGCTCACGCAAACTCGTGAATTTGCCGTCAACCCGTACTTCCGAGAACCCCGAGTTCAAAAAATCATAGAGCATCTGGTAATACTCCCCCTTCCTGCCGCGCACGACGGGCGCGAGGATTACCACGTTTCTCCGTTCTTTGTTCTCGTTCGAGATATCGATGATGACATCCACGATCTCCTCGTTCGTCATCTTCTTTATCTCCCTGCCGCACTTGGGACAGAACGGCTTTCCCGCACGCGCGAAAAGCACGCGGAGGTAGTCGTAGATCTCCGTGATGGTCGCGACGGTCGAGCGCGGATTCGCGGAATGATGTTTCTGATCGATTGATATCGCGGGAGAAAGCCCCTCGATCTCGTCCACATCCGGTTTGTCCAACCTTCCCAAAAATTGCCGCGCGTAGGCGGAGAGCGATTCGATGTAGCGCCGCTGTCCTTCCGCGAAGATGGTATCGAACGCCAGAGACGACTTACCCGAGCCCGAGAGTCCGGTCAAGACGATCATCTTGTCGCGCGGAAGTTCGAGACTGATGTTTTTGAGATTGTGCTCGCGGGCACCTTTAATGATAAGTTTATCTCTCATATCTAACGCAAACACTCCCCCGTTTCGGTTCACTGGGGGGTGAGTACAAAAGAAAGATACTCCTCGCTTCTTGTGAGGTCAAGGTTTTTTATACTTCCGCACCGCGTTCCTCCGAACGAGGGTAAGACTTGGGCTAGCGCCCCGGAGCGCCCGAGATGAGGAGGAGCGCGGTGCGGAAAAAAGAATTATTTATAACTCCAAATCAACCACTTTCAAGAGATAACTTTCTCTCCTCGAGGAAGCATCGTGAAGCGAGATACATGCCTTCCCGAGCTAGACGCAAGGAAATGAGGGAGTTGCACACTGTACGAATCCCGAAGCGAAGCGGAGGTTGAGTTGTGCAAACCCTCTATT
>JAJYXD010000079.1:0-5073 GCA_021791135.1 bacterium
TTGATACATATCCTTCATAGTACAGGGATATGCGCCAATATGATGAGAGTACCCGCTCCGCTATGCTTGTTCAGAAGAAAAACATCTGTCCTAATAGATAGTGTTGATATATTTTGGTAAACCAACCCCATTAAGATTATTGGTTTACCAAAGTGAGGTAAGGGGTACTAATTTTGTTCGTGAGTATCGAAACGCTATAATAACTGCATGCAATCGGAGTCCAGAATTTGCCAAAACTGCAAGTAAAACTTCGTAATCGAACCGGATGATTTCTCGTTTTATGAGAAGATGGATGTGCCGCCGCCCACATGGTGTTCGGGATGCAGAATGCAGAGGCGGATGGCATTCCGGAACGAAAGGACGATTTACAAAAGAAAGTGCGATCTCTGCGGGAAGGAAAAGGTGAGTATTTATAATAAGGAGGCTCCTTATAAAATCTATTGCTACGATTGTTTTTATACCGACGCATGGGATCAGTTCGCGTCCGGCAAGGAGTATGACTTTTCGAGGCCCTTCTTCGAGCAATATATGGAGCTCGTTTTACGCGCTCCGAAACTGGGATTGCAGGCCTCGCACGATCTCGTGAACAGCGAGTACGGAAACCATTTTGCGGCGGCGAAGGACTGCTATCTTATCTTCGCTTCCGTGAATAACGAAGAGTGTCTTTACTGCAACTACGTGAGTTACTCGAAAGGCGTTGTCGACGGCTTGAGGGTATTCAAGAGCGAGTTTTGCTTCGAGTCGGTCGATTGCCGGAACTGCAGCAATCTGAAGTTCTCCCAGCAATGTCAGGATTCTCTTGACGGTTATTTTCTCTATAACTGCAAAGGATGTTCGAATTGTTTCATGTGTTCGAATCTTGTGAGAAAAAATTACTGCATTCGCAATATGCAGTACACCAAAGAGGAGTATGAAAAAACGATTTCGGAACTCGGTTTGGGAAGTAATGCCTCGATTGAAAAACCGCTCCGCGAGTTCGAAGAGTTGAAGAAAAAGACTCTCAAGCGGGCCGTGGAGGGTTTCAATCAAGTAAACTCGACGGGAAACTACCTTACCAATACGAAGAACTGTAAGAACTGCTTTGATGTATCCTCCGGGGAGGATTGCGCATACGTAATTTACGGAAACGAGGTCAAGGATACTATGGATGCGTATGCCGCGTATCCGAAGACCGAGTTGTGTTATGAAGTGGTCGGCGCCGGTGCACCCGCTTACAATGCGAAGTTCTGTTATCTTCCGTGGACAGGATCCGATCTCACCTACTGCATTAACTGTCTTTCCAACTCCCATAACTGTTTCGGATGCAATCACCTTCGTGACGCCCAGTACTGTATTCTGAACAAACAATATACGAAGGAAGAATACGAAGCGCTGGTTCCGAGGATAAGAAAGCACATGGAGGAGATGCCCTATGTCGACAAGAAAGGAAGAGTGTACAAATATGGAGAGTTCTTCCCGATAGAGTTGAGCCCCTTCGCATATAACGAGACGATAGCCCAGCAATACCTTCCGCTTAAAGAAGAAGAAGCGATATCGTCCGGGTACAGATGGTTTCGCACCGATAAGAAAGACTACAAAGTGACGAAGGGACCGGAAGAACTTCCCGATGACATTAAGGATGTGAACGAATCTATCTTGAATGAAGTTGTGGGATGTTCACACGATCAGAATTGCAGCCATCAATGCACGGGCGCGTTCAAGATCGTTCCCCAAGAACTCGAATTCTACAAGCGTTTTAACCTGCCGTTGCCGCGGCTTTGTCCCAATTGCCGCCACTACAGAAGGCTGGCGGAGAGAAATCCCCTAAAACTTTGGCATCGTACCTGCCAATGCGGAGGCGCAAAAAGTGAGAATGGAGTGTACTCAAATACCGCATCTCACCAACATGGGGCAGGAAAGTGCCCGAATGAGTTCGAAACAAGCTACGCTCCCGACCGCCCCGAGATCGTGTACTGCGAGCAATGTTATCAATCCGAAGTGGTATGATATCATAAATATATATGAAAATAGGATTTTTTGAGATGGAAGGGTGGGAAGAGGCGATTGTCCGGAAGGAATTTGCCGGACATGAGCTCTATTTCAGCAAAGAAAAAATTGATGAGGACGCGCTTCCCGAAGTCTACGATTTCGACGTGCTCTCGATCTTCGTTGATTCCCGCATCACGCCGAAAGTGCTCGATCATCTCCCGAACGTAAAGCTCATCACGACGAATTCAACCGGATTCGATCATATCGACGTTGCCGCATGTAAGGCGCGGAGCATCACCGCCACGTTCGTTCCCGGGTACGGCAATAATACTGTTGCGGAATTTGCGATGGGCTTGCTTTTGAATCTTACGAGGAAGATATACCTGGCGATTTACCAGGTGGAAGAGCGTGATGACTTCTCGCTTTCCAATCTTCGGGGAATCGATCTGAAGGGAAAGACGATGGGAGTTTTGGGCACGGGAAGAATCGGGAAAGAGATGATTAAAATCGCAAAGGGTTTCGGCATGAACGTGATCGCGTACGACATGTATCCGGACACCGCCGCGGCGACCGAGCTTGGATTTTCGTATAAGATACTTGAAGAGGTGCTCGGAAATTCCGATTGCATCTCCATACACTGTCCGTTGAACGACAGTACTCATCATCTTATCAGCATGAAGAACGTCAATCTGATAAAACGCGGCGCGTATCTTGTAAACACCGCGCGCGGTCCCATCGTGGAGACCGATGCGATCGTGTGTGCCCTGAAGGAGGGAATACTCGCCGGCGCGGGGCTTGATGTGCTTGAAGAAGAGGAAGAAACGAAGAATGAGCTGAAGTTTTTAAGCAGATCGGGATCCCACGAAGAAGCATTCAAGATCATCGTCGAGAACCACGTACTCATGGAGATGCCGAATGCCCTTATTACCCCGCATAACGCGTTCAATTCCCAGGAGGCGCTTATGCGCATACTTTCCACGACGATAGAAAATATCAAAGGATTCATCGCGGGGACGCTGGATCCGAAAAACGTGGTTTCATCCCGTTAGAAACAGATCGCGTTTTAAGAGCGGGAAGGTGAAAATCATGAAAATAAGTCGCAATAATAAAATTACAGATTAGATCAAGCGATCGCGATCTGTTTCTAACGGGAAAATCATGATTATCGAGTCGGTCGGAGCGCAGGAAATCTTCGATTCGAGAGGCGAGCCCACAATTGAGGTGAAACTTAACGTGGCGGGACTGCATCTTTTCTTCGCGAAAATTCCTTCGGGAAAGAGCAGGGGAAAAAACGAGGCTGCGGCGCTCTCTTTCGTAGAGGTCCAAAAGACACTTGAGGGCGGATTCGTAAAGGAAATAGAGGGATTCGAAGGAGAGACGATCAAGGAGCTTGATTTGTTCCTTCTTGCGGCGGACGGCACGAACCATAAGGAAAGATTGGGAGGAAACCTGATACTTGGCATTTCGATCGCCTTCGCCCGCGCTCTTGCCCACGAGAGAGGAGAGGAATTATGGGAGGTGCTTCATAAGGAGTTTTTTCCCGATAGGGACATCTCGAAAAAACCGCTCATCTTCGCAAATCTCATAAACGGAGGAGTGCATGCGGACAACAATCTCGATATCCAGGAATATATGGCGGTAGTCGAAACAAAGGGCGCATATGCGGAGAGCATCCAGAAACTTATCTCTTTTTACGAGCGTCTCGGGTTTGTAATCGGGGAGGAGCGGGACGTGACACGACTCCCGATAGGCGATGAAGGGGGATACTCGGTGAATTTTAAAAATAACTTCGCGCCGATCGAAATGATGGAAAAACTTATTTTGGAGAGCGAACTGCAGAATGAGTTTAGAATCGCACTCGATGCGGCGGCCTCGAGTTTTTACGAAGATAAAAATTATCGTTTCGAAGGAGCATCTCTTTCCACGGAGGAACTCATCGAACGGTATGAGGACTACTTCGAAAAATCGAAACTTTTGATCTCCGTCGAAGATCCATGTGACGAGGATGATTTCGAAGGGTTTAAAAATCTGGTAAAGATTGCCGGCAAGAAGTGGATTGTGGGAGACGATCTTACGACTACCGATCCCGAACGCATCAAGGAGTACGCGGATAAAAAGCTCATTACGGGAGTGATTATAAAGGCGAATCAGATAGGGACGCTCACGGAGACCTGTGAGGCGATTCGCACGGCACAAGAGAAGGGGATACGATGCATCGTTTCCCATCGATCGGGCGAGACGGACGACTCTTTTCTCGTGCATATCGCGAAGGCGTGCGGTGCGGATGGAGTAAAAATCGGCGCACCGGTCAAAGAACGAATCTCGAAGTACGACGAGTTGATGAGATTATATCCGTAGCGGTTTCGACGGAATGATATAATGATAGAGAAGGCATTTACCCCGTTAGAAGTCGCGATCGCGTCTTGAAGATGGGGAATAAAAATTCATGGAAATGGGTCGCAGTGAAAAAACTCATAAGTTAGATCGAACGATCGCGATCTACTTCTAACGGGGTGAAGGATTCCGAATTGTCGAAAAAGGCCCAGACGTGGCTTCTCGTGCTTCGTCTCGGAACGGGATGGCTCTTTCTCTATGCGGGGCTCACAAAGGTGCTCGATCCGTTGTGGAGCGCGGAAGGATTTTTAAGAAATGCGAAGACGTTCTCGGGGTTTTACTCGTGGTTTCTCGATCCCGGTATGCTCTGGGCCGCGAATATCATAAACGAGTGGGCGCTTGTACTTCTTGGCGTGTCGCTTATTCTCGGGTTCTTTGTGCGTCCGAGCGGTATCTTCGGAATTGTTCTTATGCTTCTTTATTACTTCGCCGCGAGCGCGGTGCCTGCGGTGCCGAACGGTTTCGTCGTCGACGAACATATCATTCTAATACTTATTCTCGCCTTCCTTGTTGCGATAGATGCGGGAAACTTCTTCGGTCTCGATAGATTTTTGAGAAAGCAGGAGAAAGCGAAGGTAGAAAACTATTAAGGCTCCCGGATCTTCTCTTCGCTTGTCAGTAATCTTTTCCGGGAGTAGAGTTACCCTACCTAACGTTTATGAAAAAAAGAGTGCTTTTTCTTTTCGTACTATTGGGAATCGCGGGATTCCT
>JAJYXD010000079.1:5083-5780 GCA_021791135.1 bacterium
CCTGGATGCCATATATCTCACGGTGAGCCACTATTCGACCGCCTCCTTGAGCTGCTCGGTATTCAACGGATGCGATAAAGTGACTTCGAGTATCTACTCGATGTGGGGAAGCGTGCCTGTGGCGATTGTCGGTGCCGTGTATTATGCGCTGATTCTTTTTCTGGTTGCCCTCGCGGTCTGGAAAGACGCGAAGTATTTTCTCTTCGCTACGGGTGCTACGATATTCGGATTCTTCGCCTCGCTCTGGTTCGTATATCTCCAGTTTTTCGTGCTCGATGCGCTTTGCACTTATTGTCTTATCTCCGCCTCGACCTCTTTCGTTCTTTTCGGGGTAAGTATCTTCTTCTTTCTCGAAAATAAGAGAAATAAGCGCATTGCTCCGTAATCCGCTTTTCGATATAATACGCACATGGAACAAAAAACCTCTCATTCGTATTTTATCTGGTCGGCCGTCATCCTTGGGGTGAGTATCGTTCTCGGTACCGGGATCGTCGCGTACGATATGTATAAGGTAAAGGCCTTGAGTAACACGATTGAAGTAACGGGGTCCGCGCAGAAAGAAATCGCGTCGGACGTGGTGAAATGGAGAAGTAACTTCTCGAGGACTGTCGGACCGAACGAGCTGAAAACCGGCTACGCCGAGATGAAGGATGATCTGGACAAGGTAACGAAATTTCTGCGCGACAGCGGCGTGAAG
>JAJYXD010000072.1:0-1736 GCA_021791135.1 bacterium
TGCTTTTTAGGAATCCGACTCATTTCGTACGGAAGGAATTTTCCCGGATAAGCCAGGTTGAGAGCCCTGAAGGGAGAGTTATTGAAGAACACCCAGAGCCATCTTGAGATTCCCAACTTGGAGAATGTCTCATATTTTATCTTTTTGGGAATTTCCGATTCGCTCAGTCCCAGCATCTTCACGAGGAAGAATATCACTGCACGCTTGCTTTTTACGGTCTTTTCAGCGAACGAGTTGCGAACGAGAAATTTGAGACGCTTCCTATTGTCTTCTCTTTCTTCAAGAATATCGAGCCCGCTTTCTTCATCCGATGGAAGAAAGCTCTGTAGTGTCCTCTCGTCATCTTCTTCATCAATCTCCTCATCCAGCGAAATTGCTTTCGTGAGCTCGATTCTCTTTTTTGCCTTGGATTTTACCAATTCGTTCAACAGACCGTACTTTATGCTATTTCGAATAAGTCCGGCGTACTCATCAATGTTTGTTTCGTTTATATCGTACTTCTTTAGCAGACTCCAAACACTAATTCTTCCTATTTGAACGAGATCTTCAAACTCAAGCCCATCAATGACGAATTTCTTTTCTTCTTCGTGCCGTCAATTTGATTGAAGTGTTATAATCATTGGATGAAAACCGATGAAGTGGTAAATAAGGTCGTAACGGAGATCGCGCGAAACACAAGACCCGTTTCCATTTTTCTTTACGGAAGCTATGCCACGAACGACTATGTGCCGGGGGTGTCCGATCTGGAGATCGGTGTCCTGCGAAAAAAGAAGAGCGACGTTCCGAACAAGACGCTCAGGGCCATCGCGCAGAAATACTCCAGGAAAAATTCACTCACGCTGCGCGTCTATGCATACGATCTCGGGGGATTCGACAAGGGGACGGTAGATTCTCCTTTCACGAAAAGCGTATTCATTCGGCATCTTATCCTCACCTCGCAAACGATCTGGGGGAAGGAGATAATGGAGCATCTCGCGCCGCCTCCGCTCACGCTTCTTGATGCGTATCGGGAAGCGTGTTTCTCCACTATGCGCATTCTAGCCGGCCTCTTCTTTCTGAGAGCGGGCAATATGAGGGAGGCGCATGAGATGAGTTATAAGGCCTGTTTGTTTGGGACGCTGAGCCTGGAGTATCTGAATGGGGATTTTCCCGTTGGTTTCGGCAATATAGTGAAAGCATCGAAGAAATTGCAACTTACCCCGAAAGAACGGAAACTCATCAAAGATGCCTACCTCATGCGGAACAAAAAGAAAAAGTTTTCCGAAGAGAAAATGTACGATTATATTTTCGGGGTCATGACCTATTGTAGTCAGACCGTCGAGGCCAGAATTCGCTTGAGATTGAAAAGAGGGGATCGCGTCTTAATTCCTTAATCATGACTGTCGCGGAAAATAGAATTTGCCAGAACTGTAAAAACTCCTTTGTCATCGAACCGGAGGATTTTATATTTTATGAGAAGATCGATGTGCCTCCGCCCACGTGGTGTCCGGGATGCAGAAACATGCGGCGGATGCTCTGGAGGGAAGAGAAGACGCTCTATCGGGACGTCTGTAAGCTGTGCGATAAAAAAATCGTTACTATTCATGCTCCGGGCGGTCCCTTCGCGGTGATTTGTCGTGAATGCTATAACTCCGATAAATGGGATCCGCTGAATTACGGACGCGCGTACGATTTCAACAAACCCTTCTTCGTCCAGTACCGCGAACTTATGGAAGCCGTTCCGCGTCCGGCGCTCA
>JAJYXD010000072.1:1746-5762 GCA_021791135.1 bacterium
TCTTTGAATTTAAAGGATTGCTACTACGTGTTCTGGAGTTATTTTTCCGAGAACGCGGAAAACTGTTACGCGTTGCTTCTCTCGAAGAATGCCTATGATTGTTACGTGGTGGACAACTCCGATCACGTGTACGGTTCGCTCCATTGCAATCGCCTCTATAAAGTGAGAAACGGATTTTTCTCGGATGACTGCATGGATTCCTCTTTTATCTTCGACTGCGTGGGTTGCTCGGATTGCTTCGGGTGCATCAACTTGAGGAAGCAAAAGTATCGTCTCTGGAACGAGCAACTGTCGAAAGAAGAATACTACGAACGCCTGAAGTATTGGGATCTGGGAAGTTACGCGCGTTTCGAGGAGGCGAAACACAAGTTTCGGGCGCTTTATCTCTCGACACCGCATCGGTTTGCGCACGTGGTGAGCAGTCAGGACGTGACGGGAGATATCGTGCGGGACGCAAAGGATTGCAAAGTGTGTTTTTCTGCCTTTGACGATGTGGAACACTGCAGATACCTCTACTTCGGGGGTTTGAATATGAAGGATAGTTGGGATGTGAGTATCGGCGGAGACACCTCGAATCTGATGTATGAGACGTGTGCCGTTACGGGACACGCATCGCGATGTGCTTTCTCCGCGGGAGGTACGAACTGCAGAAACACGTATTACTCGGACTGGGCGGCTAATTCTTCTTACGTCTTCGGATGCATCTCTATCAAAAACAAGCAGTACTGTATTTTAAACAAGCAGTATACGAAACAGGAGTATGAGGAACTCCTTCCGAAGATAAAGAAGCAGATGGAAGACGTACCCTATATCGACAAGAAAGGGCGCGTGTACAAGTTCGGCGAGTTTTTTCCTCCGGAGCTCTCCGCATACGCGTATAACGAAGCGTTCGCATTTCCCTGGTATCCAAAGACGAAGGAAGAAGTGACGAGGGAAGGATGGCGATGGCAAGACACCCCCGAACGATCGTACGAGATTTCACTGAAGCCGGAGGATCTCCCGGATCACATCCGCGATGTAAATGATTCGATAACGCGGGAAGTGATCGGTTGTACGCACACGGTTCCGCCAGCCGGCGGATGCAACGAGCAGTGTACCACCGCCTTCCGTATCAGTCAGGCAGAGCTGGAGTTTTATCACAAAATGAACATTGCCTTGCCTCGCCTTTGTCCGAACTGCCGCAATGCAGAGCGGCTTACCTGGCGAAATGGTTTTAATCTTTGGCACCGGAAATGTATGTGTAGCAAAACCGATCACGCTCACGACAATAACCCATGTACCATCGAGTTCGAGACGACCTTCTCACCGGAGAAGCCGGAGATACTTTACTGCGCCGACTGCTATCGCGCGGAATTCTTATGAGCTTCCGGGAACTCAAAAAATATAGGTACTTGCTTCGTATGGTGTGGCAGACGCTATTTTTCAGGCTCAAGATTGCGTTCCGGAAGCTTCGAAGGAGATAGACTATGTCATATTCGCTTTCAGGGAGATCCGAAAACGCTTCCCAAAGAACACGGAAAGAAAAATCTCGAGGAGCTGTTCATTATGGTCGCTCGGGAGCCGCTTCTTTTAGAGTCGATATAGAATTATGAATCTCAAAAGAGTCTACGCCATATTTCTTCGTCAGGTATATCTCGTCCGCGGTACCGCGACGCGTTTCATTCAAATTTTTATCTGGATTACGGTGGATATCACGCTCTGGGGATTTACCACCAAATATCTCACGGGAACCGCCGGCGGGGAGTTCAACTTCGTTCCCATGCTTCTGGGAGCGGTGTTACTCTGGGATTTTTCGACCAACGTAATGCAGGGCGTCACCATGCTTTTCTTCGAGGATGTCTGGTCCCGTAACTTTTTGAACATTTTCGCATCGCCTCTCAAGATATCGGAGTATGTCGGCGGACTGATACTCTCGGGCGTAGCGAGGAGCATCCTTGCGCTTCTTGTGATGTTTCTTCTTGCGATATTCGCCTTCGGATTTTCGGTTTTCACATTCGGTGTCTCGCTCGCGGGATTTCTCCTTATTCTTTTCTTTTTCGGCATCGCACTCGGTATCATAGGCGTGAGTATCGTGCTCCGCTTGGGACCCGCGGCCGAGTGGCTTGTCTGGCCGATTCCGGCTCTTCTCTCACCCTTCGTCGGCGTGTTGTACTCGCTCTCGGTCTTGCCCGGGTGGATGCAGTTCATCGGACAGTTTCTCCCGCCCTCGTACGTCTTCGCCGGTATTCGTGAGATCGTAAATGGGGGGACGTTCCCCGTGTCCACGTTTCTCTGGGGTCTTCTTATGGCGTTTATTTATATCATCCTCGCTTATATAATCTTCGTGAACGTGTATCGGAAAGCCGTACGCACCGGTCTTATCGCCCGCTACAGCGCGGAGACGGTTACATAAAGGCATCATATGGAAAGGATAAAAATCGTTTCATGGAACATATGGGGCGGACAATATCTGCCCGAGATACTCGAGTTCCTTTCGGAGTTCAAGCCGGAGATTATATGTCTTCAGGAGGTAGTACAGGATTTGGATGGGAGGAACAATACCGCGGAGACAATCGCCCGACATCTCGGTTACAAGTCATCGTACTTTACCCCGACATACGAGATCGATGCGCGGAAGTACTATCCAAAGCTCGAACCGAGAGTCGTATCGATGGGGAATGCGATTATAAGCAGGAACGCCATACAGGACTTTAAGGTGCATCCATTATCGGAGGAAAAAAGGAGATTTCTGCTGGAAGCGCTCATTCCGGCGAACGGTCAAATGCTTCATGTGTTTTCGACTCATCTTCTTCACACCCATCAAAACCCTTCCGAGATCCAAGAACTTCAGGCAAAGCGTATCTCGGAGATTATTCCGAAACAGCATGCGATCTTGGGGGCGGATCTGAACGCGATTCCGGAGAGCGCCACCGTGAAGACCTTGAAGCAGGCTATGGTGAACACGGATACCGCGTTCGCGCCAACATGGAGCGTGTATCCGGAAGGATGCCCCGTGTGCAAACCCCAGACGATCGACACGCGTCTCGACTATCTTTTCGTCACGAAGGATTTGAAGCATCATTCGTTCAAGGTGCACGACTCGAAAGGATCGGATCACTTGCCGATCTCGGTCGTACTGGAGCTATAAGATTCAAGGAGAACTGTGATATACTATTTATATGAAAGGATATGTAGGAAACATCGGAAAGGAGACGGAGGGAAACGAAAACTTTAGGAAGGTGCTTTATACCGCGCAACACAGCCAGCTTGTCGTAATGGCCCTGAAACCCAGCGAAGAGATAGGGGAGGAGGTGCACGATCTCGATCAGTTCATTCGGATCGAGGAGGGGAGTGGTGTTGCGATTCTTGACGGTGTCGAGCACAAAGTCGGGGCGAACTATGCGATCGTAGTTCCCGAGGGAACGAGGCACAATATAATCAATACCTCAACCGAGCCGATGAAGCTCTACACGGTCTACTCGCCTCCGGAGCACAAAGACGGAACGATACATCCAACGAAAGCGGACGCGATGAAAGATGAAGGAGATCACTTCGACGGAAAGGCGAGCGAGTAAGGGAGGAAAGGAGTACCGTATTCCAATCTATCGAGGCCGGGCCTCGATATATTTTTTATTTCACTATTCTCGGTTTTTTCCCTTCTTCCTGCAGTGTAGTAATCTTCAGCTTCCCGTTCTCGAGCTTCGCCTCAAGAAGCTTGATTCTTTTATTTTCTTTAAGCGTGTACACGCCGGGGTCGGGGTTTAAGGCCCGTATCATGCGATCGATTTTTATCGCCTCCTCTCCGCCTTTCGTTTCCGCCTCTCTTAAATTATCCCAGGTTACGAATCCGTTTTCCGTCTGGGATTTCTTCGTGAAGGTCGCCTCGGAATGATTTTGTTCCTGGGGAACAATCTTGCCCGCGAGATATTCCGGAACGGTCTTGAGAATCAGCTCCGCACTCATCTCCGCAAGCTTTTCGATGAGGGAAACGTAGCTGTCTCCCTCCGAAATTTTCAACTCGATTTTCGAAAGTATTT
>JAJYXD010000069.1:0-2792 GCA_021791135.1 bacterium
CGGGCGATGTAGAGCTTCTGAAACATAGGCCCCAGGATCGGCATCTTCAAGGAGAGTGTGTCTCTCACCGCCTTTCCTTCGTTCGTTTGGAAATAATCAACAAGAAGTACGATGATCACGCCGAACGCGATAAGGATCACCCACCACCAGTTGGACATAAACGTGCTCATCCCGAGAAGTATCTTGGTAAGAAACGGAAGCTCAACCTTCGATTCGCTGAAGATCGGCAGGATCTGCGGGAACACCATCGTAACCATCACGATTACGACCACGACGAAGAGCACGATCACGAACGCGGGGTAGGTAAGCGCATTTTTCACCTTGGAGACGAGCGTAGCCTGCTTTTCAAGATAGTCCGCAAGAAAGTTCAAAACCTCGCTCAAACGCCCCGTCACCTCGGCCGATTTGATCATGTTCACATAAAATTCAGAGAATATTCCCTTGTGGCGTTCCAGCGCCTGGGAGAGCGAGAACCCCGCATCCACGTCGGTCGCAATTTCATACAGCGCTTCTTTCAGAACGGGCTTCTCGGTCTGTTTATAAAGATTCGCCAAGCTGTCGGAGAGCGGCACCTGGGACGCGAGGAGTGTCGAGAACTGCCGCGTGAAGATCATGAGATCCTGCGTCTTTACCCGCTTGAAGAAATCGAGGATGCGCGTGTACCAGTTGTCTTCGACTACCGGCTCCAGACTCAATACGAAAAGTTGATGGCTCAAAAGAATACTCAGGGCGGTGTCGCGGCTCGAGGCCTCCACGTTTCCCACCTGAAGTCCCCCGTCTTTGGTTCGCGCTTTGTAATTGAACTTCGCCATATGTTGTTAACCTCTCTCGAGGAGAATTCTCAATTCCGCCGGATTCAAAGAGAAGGTTTCCGCATGATCAAGCGCCACTTCTTTTCTTCTCACCAGATTCACGAGTGAGCGGTTCAGAGACATCATGCCTTCCTGAACGCTCGTCTCTATCACGAGATCAATCTGATATATCTTTTTCTCGCGGATAAGGTTTCTGATTGCGGGATTCGCAAGCATGATCTCGGTCGCGGGGATTCTGCCCCCGCCGATTCTCGGGATAAGACGCTCGGAGACGATTGCAACCAGAGTCGAGGCGAGTTGGGAGACGATCTGTCCCTGCTGGTTCGGAGGGAAGCTGTCGATAATGCGGTCGATCGTTTGCGATGCGGAGTTTGTGTGAAGCGTGGAAAATACGAGGTGGCCCGTCTCGGCGGCGGTCATCGCGGTCGCGATGGTTTCCGAATCGCGCATTTCCCCGACCATGATCACGTCCGGATCCTGACGGAGAATGGCGCGCAAACCGTCTTGAAAGGAATGGGTGTCCATCCCCACTTCTCTTTGCGAAACGATACACCGATCCTGCGAGAAGATGTATTCGATCGGATCCTCGACGGTAATGATGTGATCGTTTCGTTTATGGTTAATCTCGTCGAGGAGCGCGGCAAGCGTCGTCGATTTCCCGTGGCCGGCGGGTCCCACCACCAGCACGAACCCCTGGTTCAATTTCGCAAAATCGTGAAGAATGGGCGGCATGCTCAATTCTTCGAGCGTTTTGATTCGCGCGGGAATAAGACGGAGCGCCGCGGCGACGAATCCGCGCTGGAAATAGGTATTCACGCGGAAGCGCGCCTTATCCTCGTAGTTGAAAGAAAAATCAAGCTGACGATCCCTCAAAAAGGTCCCTTTCTGTTCTTCGGTCAGAAGCGCAAACACAAGCCCTTCCGCCTCCTCCTTCGTGAGTACCGGTTCGTTCGGAAGAGGAATAAGCACGCTGTCCACTCTGATCGTGGGGCGTCTTCCCACCGCGATATGAATGTCGGAGGCGTTTTGTTTCGCCGTCTCGAGCAGAAGTTCGTTCAGCTTCTCTTTAAAATCGATCGCCATAGTTTGTACCTTACCATTGTATCACAGTTTCACGCATTACTCCTCGGTTTCGCGGAGCACCTCCTCCAAGAGCACGTCTCCCTGGAGTGCTTTCAAGATCCCGTCGGTGCGCAGATCCACCATTCCCTGCCGTACTGCTTCGTCCATGAGCGCGTTTTCGGAAAAACCCTTGTTGATTATCTCGCTCAGTTCTCTCGTCATTCTGAAAATCTCGAAAATCGCGACGCGTCCCCGTGTTCCCTTTCCTTTACATACCTTACAGTCGGGATTCGGTTCCACGTGATACACCGAGTACGGAGATTTGAAAGAAAGTTTCGATTTGATTTCTTCCGGAAGTCCTTCGATCGTCTTCTTGATGATTTTTTGCGCATCTTCGGGAGCGGGCGCGGCGCGCTTGCACTCGGGACACAACCTTCCCACGAGACGCTGCGCGAGCATGAGATTCAGAGAGGAGGAGAGAAGAAAGCTCGGCACGCCGAGATCGATGAGGCGGGGAATAACTCCGATCGCGTTGTTCGTATGAAGCGTCGAGAGCATAAGGTGACCGGTCAGAGCCGCATTTACCGCAAGCCCTGCCGTTTCCGTGTCACGGATCTCGCCGACCATAATAATGTCGGGGTCCTGCCGCAGAATCTGCCGCAAGCCCGAGGCGAAGTCGTAGCCGATTTCCGGCCGTACCTGCGACTGGTTCACTCCGTCCATAAAATACTCGACCGGATCTTCGAGCGTCACGATATTCACCTTGTCCGAGTTCAACCTCTGGAGCATCGCGTAAAGCGTGGTTGATTTTCCGGATCCGGTAGGACCCGTAATCAGGATCATTCCGAACGGAGCGTCGGCGGCCTCTTCGAGAATCCGCGCGTTGTGCTCGTTGAATCCGAGTTCCTGAAGTCCCTT
>JAJYXD010000069.1:2802-5650 GCA_021791135.1 bacterium
TTCTCCGCTCGGCGTCGGAAACGTCGCAACGCGGAAGTCGATATCTTTCCCTCCGATAATCGTTCTGAAGCGTCCGTCCTGCGGTACGCGCGTTTCATCAAGCCGTAGACGGGAAAGTACTTTGACGCGCGAAATCAGGGGCTGAGAAAGCGCCGAAGGAACCGAGGCTCCCTCCTGAAGATCGCCGTCGACCCTGAATCTGATTCTCAAACGCGCATGCTGAGGCTCGATATGAATATCGGACGCTCTTAGATCAACCGCTTCTCGGAGCGTCGATGCGACGATCTTAATGATAGGCGCATCGTCCGCACTGCCTCCCGTCTCCTCAAGAGTCACCATAAGATCGTCGTTCTTTCTCGGAGTACCGATCTCCTTCACGGCCGCCTCCACCTCACTTCGATACGGTGCATACCTCCGCCATACCGCCGCAAGATCGGAGGGTGTCACGACATACACGCCGAGACTCACTCGATCGCGTTTTGCGACGAAACGAAGCATCTCCTGCGCGTCGAGATTGTCGGGGCGGAGCATTCCCACCACCAGCATATCCTTCCGGCGCTCAAGCGGCACCACACGATACGCGCGCGACGCGTCGCGCGAAATAATGGAAAGAAGATCGTCGGTTATAGAGGCGGGGTCGATTTTCTTGTAAGGGATTCCCAAAATCTCACTCTTCGCTTTCGCGACCTGCGCTTCATCAAGAAGCCGTTTTTCGTAAAGGAGTTCTTCCGGGGGACGATTTTTAAGAGCGGCCTCTTCGAGAAGTTTATTTGCGGTCGCTTCCGGGAGCAGTTCTTTTTTTATCAACGCTTGAATGAGTTCTTGGTCGGTCATACTAGTATTACACTTTTATGATAGCTAATTATCGTAAAAAATCCATTCAATCAAATCCCGCCCCGCATTCCTCCGAACGAGGGTGGGACTTGGCCAAGCGGCCCGGAGCGCCCGAGCTGAGGAGGAGTGCGGGGCGGGAACAACCTAAAACGGAAGGAATGGATTTGACCTTCCCGGAGTCGGGATGGTCACCGTCTGACTGAAATTTTTCGAAAAGTATTTATTCAGCGTATCGATGGTAGAGCCCGGATCGAGTTGTGCCTGGGAAATCTGACCCAAGCTTTGAAGTTTCGTCGGTACGACAACCTCGACAAGCTCGGGTTTTTTGAAAAATATGAAGTACATACCGAGGAACAATACCACCACGAATACCGCGATGATGATGAGATTGAACCAGTTAATCGGCTTCTTTTCCTCTTGAACAATGATTGCCATGGTAGATTTGATTACTCCTCCTGATAGAACGCGGTTGCGGAGATCCGCAGTGTATACGTTCCTCCGGAAGACGACTGGCTTCCCGCGACGTTCGAGAAGAAGGGTTTGAAATCAAAATCGGAGACGTTCGTAATTCTGGTACTCGATTCGAGTCCGCGGAGGAACTGTTTCAACTGATCGTACGTTCCCGAGACATTCGCCTCGATATCGAAGTTCCCGAGACGCTTCACGAGCGGCTGTTTGGTTCCTAAGAGCGCCGCGGGCGGCTTTACGTTTAAGGACTGGATCGTAACCTGATTTGCCTCCGCGATGCCCTCCCACTGATTCAACACGTTCGTTACTCCTTCGCCTACCGGGACTACGAGCGAAAGCGTCTGCTGAAGCTGCGCCGCATTTTGAAGATCGCCTATCAGCTTCGATACCTGTGACACCACCGCCTTCTGATTGTCGAACAGGTTTTGCTTTGAGGCGACGAGCGATTGTTTTTCGCTCGAAGTGTTGATCTCCGGCTGAATCAAATTTCCGTAGATGACAAGCGTCGCCAAGAGAAATAGCGCCGAGAACAGGATGCTTAGAATTCTTTTGGATGATGTCTTCATCCCTCACATAACATGCATTGGGCTACGTCGCATTTTTCCTTGAATGCAACGCAAGCCATAAGCATGCTGATATTAGGCGACTTTTCTTTTTTGAACATATTGATGTGATGCATGTTATGTGAGGGACTCATAACGGTTTTGAGAAAAAGTCGGGAACGAATACGATATCGACGGAGAAGCTCACCGTTCCTCTCGGACTGAAGCTTAAGGAAGACAACGCGGTTCTCGAGACACCCGAGGCCTTATTGAACTGCGCAAGCTGGGCCGCGAGCATCTGGAGTGAAGAGGCTTCACCGGTTATCGAGACGAGAGACGCCCCGCTATTATACTTCGCTTCGTTATAAGAAATTTGGGGAAGCGTGTTCGCTTCAAGGAACGAGAATATATTTCCGCCGAAGTCGTGATCCGCAAGTATTTTTTTCAGGTTGGTGAGCTGGGAGTAAAATACGATGAACTGCTGCTGATCCTGTTCGCTCACCGAGTTCGAAAGTTTCGCAAGTTCCTGGTCGAGCGTGTTCGATTTCGAATCAAGATATGACTCGTATCCCACACTCAAACCTATATAAATGAAGATGGAGAGTCCGAAGAGCACGATCGAAAACACGAGAAGTCTCCACGGAAACCCGACCGAAAGGGGCTCGGTGACAAACTGCTCTTGAGAACCTGTTGATTTTGTTTCGGGCATATCTTTTTTATTATGCGAAGTATCGTTTCGCGAGCCCTATCGCCACGGGAAGTTCGTTCTGGAGTTCTCTCATAACCGGCTCGAGCCTCAGATCATATTCCACACCGCGGAACGCGTTCGGAGAGACCGCGGGGAGACTGGTCTCGGTGCTGAAATACTTCTCGATACCGAGAAGATTTGCCGCACCTCCCACAAGCATGATGCGCTCGATCTTCTTCGCGTACCGGCGCTCATACACCTCTCTCACATGGCTTACTTCTTGTAGTATAACATCAGTATACGGGAGCGTTGATGT
>JAJYXD010000019.1 GCA_021791135.1 bacterium
CGTCAACCCGTCGATTGCGGGAAGTGAGCTGAAAAACACGAAGATGATCGGTGTGAAGATCCACTGGAGAAAATACAAGGCGTAGTGCCAGGCCTTGAATCCTTTTATCTTCGGCGCGAGAAGAATCACCGAAAAGAATGCCGAGGCGATGATGCCGACCGATCCCACGTTCAGAATCCAGCCCGTAAGCCGCGGAAGATTGTAAGAAAGCACCGAGTTCGCAAACTCGCTTCCTCCGATAAGATTCGGGAGCCACCCAAAAAAGAAGATGATAAAGGAACTGGTGGCCCATGAATAGGAACCCTCGAAAAGCGTCCAGAGCCAGAACCATTTGGTGCGACTCGGTATGTTTTTTCCTTTCTCGCTCCTGAAATCATCCGCGAGATGCGAGATGTTTTCGGCTCCCCATGCCCAGCGGCGCTGCTGTTTGTATAGACTCACCGCCGCCTGCCGAAGCGTCGCCCCCTCGATCGCATCCATGTAGATCGGATAAAAGAGCGGGACAACGCGCCAGTCGCCCCCGTAATGCGAAAAACATTTGAAGAAGATTCTTGAGTCCTCGGAGACGATATTCGTGTCCCAGTAGCCGATGTCGATGACCGCCCGAAGCGGCATGCTGTGGGAAGAAAAAGTGACGAGCTGCTCTTCGCGTGACTCTTGCATCAACTGCCAGAAGCTCGACGAGAGTCCGATGAGGCGCGCGAAGAACGGCGCATAATGCACGTTATTGATGTAAAGCGGAATCGGCTGGTAGCTCGATCGATCTCCGTGCGGCGCCGTAAGAAACGCGTAGGTAAGGACTCCGAAGTAATCGCGTTCGGTGCGGCTATCCATATCGAATACGGAGACAAGGATTTTTCCACAAGGAATACCGGACGGTTCGATTACTTCCTTTACCGTGCGCTGCGCCGCCCACGTAACGTTCGCGCTTTTTCCTTTCAGTTCTCCCTCGATGTTGTCGGGATGAACCACAACCGACAACGATTTGAAAAACGATCCGAACTCTTCCTTAATTTTTTCCGCGACCTCCGCGTCACCCATGCCGCCGCGTTCCTCGATCGCGAGGAGCACGAACAACTTCTCTTTCGGGTAGTTTGAGTTTACCAGACTCAAAAAACTCTCACGTACCAGATTGTGCGGCTCGTGGTACATCGGAAATATCACGAGATGATGGATATCTTCCCACTTTCCTTGCTGTTCCGAACTGAGTTTTTCGAGCCAATTCATCTTCATATTCGTTCTCATCTTCGCAAACGAAAAACGAAGGTGGAAGAAAAGATAAACGAGCTTCAAAAGCCAGTACAAATCGTAGAGGAGAATGAACACGACTACGACAACGGGCATCCGCCACGAGAGCATTATCAGAAGCAAAAGGGTGCCCCACGCGGAGGCACCAGGCAGTATTTCCCAGAATCGAGTCATAAAAAGGCTTCCTAGTAGAGAAGAAAACCGAAGAAGGAGTCTGCACCGAAAGCACCCCCTCCGAACACGACAAGCGCGAGAAGCGTCGCAAGAATCAGAAGATCGAACTCATACCCGCCCACGAGCCCTTTCTTGCCCGTTACTTTAAGGATCGCAACCACAAACTCAATAAAGAAGAGCAGGGAAACAACCTGCGTGAAGACTCCGAGAATAAGCGCGATGCCGCCGACAAACTCAAGGAACGCGACAAGCGGCCCCCAAAACTTCGCGGGCTTGAATCCCATCGCTTCGAATCCCGAGACAGTATTCTTCAAATCCTTCACCTTCGGCCACCCATGACAAAGCATGATAAGACCGAGCACAACCCGCAGAGCGAGTAAGCCCCAATCGCTGAATATAAAAAGAAGCTGAATCATAGGGATAGTATATAGTATATAGTATCAAGTATAAAGTATAAGAAAACATGAAAATTCTCGCGATAGAAACCAGTTGTGACGAGACGGCGCTTGCACTTCTTGAGGCGACGGGAGGGATGCGTACGCCTCAATTCAAAATTCTGGGAAACGTAATTTCATCCCAGATCGAGGTGCATCGTCCGTGGGGAGGCGTCGTCCCGAATCTCGCGAAACGCGAGCACCTGAAAAATCTGCCGATTGTTCTTGAAGAACTGATCGGAGGCCTGGCCTCCGCGAGTAGGAGGCCGGGCCTCCTTGTGTTGGATGCGATCGCCGTCACCGTTGGTCCCGGTCTTGAACCGGCGCTCTGGACGGGCGTGAACTTCGCGAAAGAGCTGCATAGAGATCTAAAAGGAAAAAATAAAAAACTCAAACTAATCGGCGTGAATCATCTCGAAGGACACCTTTACAGTTTTCTGCTTGCACAGAAAGGAACTGCTCATGTAAAGAATCTTTTCCCCTCGATCGCACTCATCGTTTCCGGCGGGCACACCATACTTCTTAAGATGGACTCACTCACAAAATGGAAGAAACTCGGCGAAACGAGAGACGATGCGGTTGGCGAGGCGTTCGATAAAGTTGCGAAGATGCTCGATCTTCCCTATCCTGGCGGTCCCGAGATTCAGAAACTCGCGAAGCAGGGGAATCCGCACGCGATCGAATTTCCGCGACCGATGATTCACGACAAGAGCTATGACTTCAGTTATTCCGGTCTCAAGACGTCGGTGCTTTATTATCTACGAGATCATAAGGAGGCCCGGCCTCCGGCAGGAAGCCGGGCCTTCCAGCGACTGGAGGCGGATGTTGCTTCCTCCTTCCAGGAAGCGGCGCTCGAGGTGCTCGTCAAAAAAACCGAGCGTGCCGTGAAAGAATTCGGAGCGAAATCGATTTTTCTTTCCGGCGGCGTCGCGGCGAACGTCTTACTCCGCGAGAAGCTGGGGGCTGAAAGCAAAAAACTGAAAATTAGCTTTGTGGCACCTCCGATGGATTTTAATACAGACAACGCTGTCATGATCGGCGTCGCGGGATATATTTCCTCCCTTCGTGAGAAAAATAAAAGAATCACTGCGCAGGCAAATC
This sequence comes from bacterium, assembly GCA_021791135.1. Lineage (GTDB taxonomy): Bacteria > Patescibacteriota > Minisyncoccia > UBA6257 > GWB1-50-10 > JAKAHD01. Next base: position 2,958 of record JAJYXD010000019.1, read on the forward strand.
TGAACTTATAACACTTCCTTTACGATCGTAAAGGAAGTGTTATGCCTTCCTTTTGGAAGGAAAATAGGCCATAATGTGAGCTATGAGTGCAGATTTTTCGAAACCTTACGATCCAAAACAAACTGAATCTGAAATCTACGATCTGTGGGAGAAGTCGGGCTGCTTCAATCCGGATAACTTGCCCGTAAAGAAGGGTTCGAAGAGTTTTGTAGTATACATGCCGCTCCCCAACGTGACGGGGACGCTTCACGTGGGACATGCGCTCGATAATACAACTCCCGATATTCTCATCCGTTACTACCGAATGAAAGGAAAGCGAACACTCTGGCTTCCCGGTACTGATCATGCGGGTATCGCGACGCAATATGTCGTCGAGAAACAACTGAAGAAAGAAGGAAAAACGCGCTTCGACCTGGGACGCGAGAGGTTTATCGAGCGTGTATGGGAATGGAAAAAAGAGTATGGCGGAAAGATTCTGGAACAACTCAAAAAACTCGGACTTTCGGCCGATTGGTCACGCACGCGCTTCACAATGGATAACGTCTATGCCGCGGATGTCATTGACGCATTCATCCATTACTACAAAAAGAATATGCTTTATCGCGGGCTCCGCACGGTAAACTGGTGCCCACGATGCCAAACAAGTTTATCCGATCTCGAGCTCGAATATAAAGAAGGGCAGACGATGCTTTACTACATCAAGTACGGTCCCTTCACACTTGCGACAACGCGTCCCGAGACGAAGTTCGGCGATACGGGAATCGCGGTCCACCCGCGCGACCCCAAGTACAAGCAGTACGTCGGGAAAGAACTCGAGATCGAGTCACTCTCAGTGGAAGGCTCGCTCGACGCGCCCGCAAAAAAGAAAAACAACATCACCGTGGTCGCCGATGAGGCCGTTGACAGAGAGTTCGGTACGGGCGCGGTGAAGGTCACTCCCGCGCACGACTTAACCGACTTTGAGATCGGCAACCGCCATAACCTGCCGCTCGTACAGGTAATCGACGAACGCGGGAGAATGAATGAGAAGGCGGGAAAGTACGCGGGAATGAAGGCGGAAGACGCGCGAAAAAAGATCGTGGAGGATTTGAAAACGGTGGGTCTACTCGAAAAAGATGAACCGTATGCGCACAACCTTGCGGTATGTTACCGCTGCGGGCATGCGATCGAGCCGATTCCCTCGACACAGTGGTTTCTGAAAATGTCCTCCGGAGGAGGATCCGCCTCCGGCGGAGAAGGACTCGCGGAGCGGGCACTCGACGTCGTGAAAAAGAAAAAAGTGATCATCCAACCGAAAAACTTCGAGAAGACGTACGTCTCATGGCTTTCGAACATCAGGGACTGGACGGTCTCGCGACAAATCTGGTGGGGACACCAGCTTCCCGTCTGGTTTTGTAAAAACAAAAAGGAAGAATTTTCAAAACGCGAAAAAGAAAACTTCGTGGTGGTGGCAGAGAAACCGAAGGTATGTCCTTTCTGCAAAGAGTGCGATATGGAGCAATCACCCGACGTACTCGACACGTGGTTCTCGTCGGCGCTGTGGCCCTTCGCGGGACTTTCGAAGGAGGACCGGAAGAAATACTATCCCGGCAACCTCGTTTCGAACGCGCGCGAAATATTGAACCTTTGGGATGCGCGTATGATCTTCTCCGGACTCGAGTTTATGGGGAAAATCCCCTTTCAGAACGTGCTCATTCACGGAACGGTACTCACGAAGGACGGGAAACGGATGTCAAAATCACTCGGGACGGGAATCGACCCCCTAAAGTATGTCGATGAATATGGCGCGGACGCGACAAGATTTGCGGTTATCTGGCAGGCATCGGGACAAGATATCCGATGGGACGAGGCGGCTGTCATTGCGGGAAGAAAGTTTACCAATAAAATCTGGAACGCGAGCCGGTTCGTTCTTGAGCAGACAAAGGATTTAAAGTCTCCGAATCCGAAACCTGTCGCGAAAACGAAGGCGGATACAAAGATCTTGAAGACGCTTGAAAAGACGAAGAAGAATACGGGAAAATATATCGAGTCGTTCCAGTTCTCGAGAGCGCTTCACGAACTTTACGACTTTTTCTGGCATGAGTTCTGTGATCGATATCTTGAGGCATCCAAAAAACAAATAGAAAACGAGAAACTTAAGAGAAACACGCAGGCAATACTCCTTTATATACTCAAGGAATCGTTGAAAATGCTCCATCCCTTCATTCCTTTTATTACCGAAACAATCTATCGTGAATTTCCAGGATCATCATCGCTCCTCATTATCGAGAAGTGGTAATCGAGAGGAGAACAAAAGAGAAAAGTCGGGCGCTTGCTTACAAGCATACCGACGGGGAAGATACACGTGTTTGGTAAGCATCCCGAGGAGTTCACGACGAGGGGCTACCTTATCAATTAGGCCGAGTCTTACCCTCCTTTTCTCTTTTGTTCTCCTCTCTGGGGTATAATGGAGTACGGACTAAAGTGAGTTTTTTCATCCATTTTTTTATTGTGCTCATACTCGCTGCGATCCCCGCGATCGTCTGGCTGATTTTTTTTCTGAAAGAAGACGAGCACCCGGAGCCGAAGATGCTCATCGCAAAAACGTTTTTCGCGGGAGCGCTGATCAGCCTTCCGGTGCTTTCGCTCCAACTTCTTTTTCAAGACGTTCTTTTTCC
>JAJYXD010000070.1 GCA_021791135.1 bacterium
TCTCGTTTTTTGAATACTGTTCCAAATCAAAAAAACCGACGAAGTATTTTTTCGTGAACGAAGACGACGAGAATGCGAGCTGGTTCGCGGACGCGGCGAAGCAAACGAAAAACGGGAAGCTGATTTTCTTCTCGCTCGAGTCGTTTTATGAGGAAGCCTCTTCATATGGAAACGATCTTATAAGTGCGGAAGGGCGGCGCGCGATAAATGAATGGTTCGTGCCTGATTTCAACGTGACAAATGCCGCGGCCGTGTGGGCGTTTGCAAAGACGCAGAATATCCCATGGAAAACTTTTATGAAAGCGCTTTGGGAGTTTCAGGGCGTACCGGGACGCTTCGAGTTTGTACAAAAAGAACCCTTCGCGGTTGTCGTGGATTACGCACATACGCCTGACTCGCTTGAGAAGGCCTACGACGCCGTTCGTCCCGAGGCGGTATTCGGGGAACACGGGTCGCTTATCTGTCTGCTCGGTTCCGCAGGAGGAGGAAGAGACAAGTGGAAGCGCCCGCAGATGGGAAAGATTGCCGCCTCGAAGTGCGATTATCTGATTCTCACGAACGAAGACCCGTTCGATGAAGATCCCGAAGCGATACTCAAAGAAATAGAACGGGGGTTTTTGGAATACTCCGGCCGTCGCACGAAGAATTATTGGAAGGTGGTGGACAGGAAAGAAGCGATGCAAAAAGCGCTTTCGCTTGCAAAAGACGGCGACGTGGTTATGATGACGGGGAAGGGAAGCGAATCCTCGATCCGCATCGCGCACGGAAAGAAGATCCCGTGGAACGAGCGGGAAGTTGTCGAGGAAACACTTCGAGAATTGAAGGGCTAACAACAGACAACGCATTCTCGTCGCGCCGGCGGTTCATTCGCTCCTGCGGCGAATGCCCACCTGCACTCTCGTCCCGATGGCTCCGATGCGTGGCATCGGAGACCAAGCCCATCGGGACTCCGAGAGCCGCTACTCGAATATGTTGTCTGTTGTTTTAGAGAAGTGTTTCCCGGACAGAGATAAAATGTTGTAATACGTTATACTATAAAATATGAAGCTTACTTTTTGCGGAGGAGCGGGAGTTGTGACGGGGGCGAACTATCTTCTCGAGGCGGAGGGAAAAAAGATACTCGTTGATTGCGGCCTTGAACAGGGAGAAGAATTCGCTCCGGAGGTGAACTTAAGGCCGTTCCCGTACGATCCGGCGGAGATCGACGCGGTCTTCGTGACGCACGCGCACATCGATCATGTGGGTCGGATTCCCCAGCTCGTGAAGGCGGGCTTTCGGGGCATCATCGTCTCGACGCCCCCCACAAAAGAAATTGCGGAGCTTCTTCTTTTGGATTCGGAGCGCGTGCTCGGCAAGGAGGCCGATCTCAAGGGAACGCCGCATCTTTATACCGAGGACGACGTGAAGGAGGCGGTGATGTACTGGCAGACGGTCGAGTACCACACGCCATCTTCCTTGGGAGAAGTGACGATCGAATTTTATGATGCGGGACACGTCTTGGGGTCGAGCTCGATTCTCATTACCGCCGAGGGAAAGAAAGTTGTCTTCTCGGGGGATCTCGGAAATACTCCCGCACCCTTCATTAGACCTATTGAGTATTTCGAGAACGTCGACTACGCACTCATCGAATCCGCATACGGAAATCGCATTCACGAACATCCGGAGGAGCGGAAAAATATGATGGAGGACGCGATAGAAGATACCGTGCGGGAGCGCGGCGTTTTGATGATCCCCGCGTTCGCGATGGAGCGCACACAGGAGATGATATTCGAGCTGAACGAGCTCGTGGAGGGGAAACGCATTCCGAAAATCCCCGTGTATGTCGATAGTCCGCTCGCGATCAAACTCACCGAAGTCTACAAAAAATATATGAGCGACCCCGACTACTTCAACGATGAGACGGTTCGTCTCGCGGGAAAAGGGGACGGCGTCTTCGATTTCCCCGGACTCATCCAGACCGCGACGAAGGAGGAGTCGAAGAAGATCAACGACGTGCCGCCGCCCAAAATCGTAATCGCGGGCGCGGGGATGTCGAACGGAGGACGAATCCTTTATCATGAGGTGCGTTATCTCCCCGATCCGAAGAGCACGCTCCTTATCGTCGGCTATCAGGCGAAAGGATCGCTCGGACGCGCGCTTCAGGACGGAGCCAAGTCGGTCGTGATAGAACAAAAGACCGTACAGGTGCGATGTCACGTAAAAACCATCTCGGGATACTCGGCGCACGCCGATCAGCCGCAGCTCATGAAGTGGGTGGAGACGATGCGCCCGCACGTGAAGAAAATCTTCGTGGTGCAGGGCGACAAGGAAGAGTCGGAGGTATTCGCACAGAAAATCAAGGACGAGCTCGCGATTGCGTCGGAAGTTCCTTTGTCCGGAGAAACGGCAGTGTTATAATGAACGCATGCAAAAGAAAAAAACCGTTACACCGAAAAAACCGCTTGAAGCAAAACCGCATAATCATCATTTCGGGTATCATCTGAAGTACAAGATCTGCGTCTCGGGCGCCGCGGAGACGGGACATTGTTCGAAGGACGCCGCGGAAAAAGCGGAGGCGATCGGAAGAGAGATCGCGCGGCGCGGACTTATTCTCGTCACGGGCGCTACGATCGGACTCCCGTACTGGGCGGCGAAGGGGGCGAAAGAAGAAGGGGGATTCGTGATTGGGCTCTCGCCGGCGGCCTCGAAGCTCGCACACGTCAAAACCTACCATCTTCCTCTCGATTATCACGATATTATCATCTATACCGGATTCGATTATGCGGGAAGAAATCTTCTCCTTACCCGCTCGGCGGATGCGATTATCACGATCTGCGGCCGCACGGGAACCTTAAACGAGTTCACCGTCGCATTCGAGGATCAAAAACCCCAGGGCGTACTTGAGGGGACGGGGGGAACCGCGGACATGATAAAAGGAATACTCGAGGGCGCGCACCGCGGTCTCGGGAAGGTAGTGTTTTCGAAAGACCCCTCGACGCTTATTGATCTGGTGCTCGATGTTATTCACGAAGAAGAACGTAAAAACGGAGTGAACGGGCGCATACTATAAAAATGGAGGAACGCCACGGCGTTAAAAATCTCATCTTCGCATCTGCGCTTCTTGCGGGGACGATTATCGGTGCGGGGATTTTTTCCCTGCCGTACGTAGTTTCGAAGACGGGTCTCGGGCTCGGCTTTTTTTGTTTCGTGTTTTTCACAATTGTGTATTATTGTCTTCATCTTATGTATGCGAAGGTTGCACTTCTCCACGAAGAGAAGCACGACTTTGCGTACTTTGCGGAACAGCATCTCTCTCCCCGTGCCGGAATCTGGGCGAGCATGATTATCGTGGGCGGCATGGTGCTCTCGCTTGCGGTGTATCTCGTGCTTGCGCCTTCTTTTATTAATCTCTTTCTCGGCTTGGACGGACTCCCCGCGGCACTTCTCTTCTGGGGCCTGGGCTCGATCTTTATCTTCGTCGAGCTCTCCATGCTCGGTATCGCCGAGATGTTGGGGGTTGCGGGAATCCTCGGAGCCGTGCTCGTGATCCTCGGCGCGGGAAGTATCGTATCGAAATCAATCTCGCTTTCGCCCGACTTCTCAAGTTGGGCGGTCTTCCTTCTTCCTTTCGGTCCGCTTCTTTTTTCGTTCTCGGGGCGATCGGCAATCGTGACGATGGTCGAGGAACATCGCGCCGCCGAGAGCAAAAAACAGGGATTCAGCATGACGAAAGCGGTGCTTCTTGGTACGGGCGTTCCGCTTCTCGTTTATCTCATCTTCACGTTCGCGTTTCTCCGCATCAACTCCGCGCCCTCCGTGGATCCGATGCGCGATCTCGCATCGCTTCCAGAGACGCTTCTTGTCGCGCTCGGCATTATGGGATTTCTCGCGCTCTGGACCTCGTACTTTATGATAGGGCTCAATGTGAAAAATCTTCTTGAGGAGGATCTGAAAATTCCCCGTCTCTGGAGCGGGCTTCTCGTGCTCGTTGTCCCGATCCTTCTTTTTATCTCGGGGATTGCGAGCTTTATAGAGCTCGTGGCCTTTACCGGAAGTGTGTTTCTCGCCTTCGAGGGGATGTTTATCACGAGAATGTGGCAGAACGCCTTTCTTCAAAGTCGTTTCAGGGCCGCGAGTTTTCTTCTCTATCCTATCTTCGTTGCGGCACTCTTTTACGAGATAGTGTACGTGATACTATAAACGCGTATGAGTTCGTGGTTCGTATACGCCCTCGTGTTTTTGATCCCCGTGGGGATGAAGAAATATCTCTATTCGTTCACGTCCGGCGTGAGCGACTACCACTCGATTTTTCTCTTCGGAATCGACGTGCTTCTCGTCGTGTTTCTCGTAATATGGGGCATTCGCACAATAAAGTGGAATGCCGTTACAAAGCTGCTTCTTGTTTTTTCTCTCCTTGGACTTTTTCCGATTCTCTGGTCTTCTAACGCGTGGCTTATCGTCTTCAAGTGGTTTCATCTTCTTCTTTTTATTCTCTTCGCACTCTCCGTTGCGGCGCTTCTCGAGAAAGGAACAATTAAGCTCAAAGCGATCTTGTGGCTTCTTGTAATCTCATCCGTACTCCAGAGCATCGTGGGATTTTTCCAGTTCGGCGCGCAGGCGAGCGTAGGATTACATCTCCTGGGAGAGTCGTTTATCACCCCGCTCACGAAGGGCGTGGCGAGAGTGGGCGTCGGCGATCTCTCGTTTCTCCGTATCTACGGCACAATGCCGCACGCGAATATTCTCGCGGCGTTTCTCGTGATGGGACTTGTCGCGGCGATCGGGCTTCTGTTTCTTGGAGAAAAGAAACGATGGAAAAACGCGCTTCTCGGACTTTGTATCTTCTCGCTTCTCGGCGGACTTCTTCTCACCTTCTCGCGATCGGGTTGGATCGTCACGGCGCTCAGCATCGCGGCGCTTCTCGTGTATGGTTTTTTTACAAAGTCGTTGCGCGCCCGGATATTTTTTCTTTCGGGCGTGATTCTCGTAACGTTTGCGGCGCTTTTTATCCAATTCGGTTGGCTCGTGTTTCCCCGCGCGCACTTCACAGCCGAGGAGCCGTCGGTGGATCATCGGGTGCGGTATAACACGATCGGCGCGGAACTTCTCCTTCATCATCCGTTCGGCGTGGGATGGGGAAATCAGATTCTTACCGCCGCGGAGGAGGGACTCTACGGTGAGCAGGGACTTTCTCTCTCGTGGCAGGAACAGCCGATTCACAACTTGTATATCTTAATCGCGACGGAGAGCGGGATCGTCGGCATCGCGGCGTTTCTTATTTTTCTGTTTCTTGTTTTCCGGTCCACGTTCAGGCGTTTCAAAGAGACGAGAGGAGGGGAGACGGCTCATGAGATCTTCGTCTGCGGAGTACTTCTCGGCGGACTTCTGCTCTTCGGCCTCGTGGATCACTTCATGTGGGATCTGGAGGCAGGGCAGCTTATGTTTTGGCTTGCGGTGGGTTTGCTTCTGGGTGTCGGGTTTTCTTCCGGTGTTATTGGGGCCTCGGCAAGCCAGAAAAAGTGAGCGCTCCGGGCCGCTTGGCCAAGTCTTACTCACTTTTTCTCGTCTCGCCGAGCCCCTTAAATGTTGGGAAAGTGCGCATTCCGGT
>JAJYXD010000031.1 GCA_021791135.1 bacterium
TCGTCCAATCGGCCGCGTGCACCGATACGCTCTTCCCTTCAAGCGACGAATAAAGCGCCTCGGCGAAGAATGGCGTAAAGGGGGCCATAAGCTTCGCGATTTCTTCCAAAATAAGTTTTAAGGTCGCCGACGCGGCGAGATAGTCCTTTTTGTCGTCGGACTTTTGCAAACGTCTTCGTGAACGCCGGATATACCACCGGGAAACATCCCCCACAAACTCCTCGATGCTCCTCGCCGCAACTCCCACTTCATATGCGTCGAGATTCCTCGTCGCAACATCGATCGTCTCATGAAGTCGTGCAAGAATCCATTTATCGAGAACGTTCGAAGATTTCAAGCCGGAAGCTTTGGATTTCGAGTTTTTGTCTCCGTACGTTTCATAAAACACGAATGAGTTGTAAATAAGTGAGAAGAACTGCCTCGATACCTTTCCGAGATCCGCCTCATCGAAACGTTTGGGCTCGCTCGGCGGATTCACGGTGTAGAAGAACCAGCGGATAGAATCCGCGCCGTACCTCGCAATCATGTCCCACGGATTCACGATATTCCCCTTCGACTTGGACATCTTGGATCCTTCCTTGTCGAGAATAAGTCCCAAGACGATCACGTTTCGATAGGGCGATTCGAGCCCAAGAAGCGTCCCGAGCGCGAGGAGCGTGTAAAACCATCCTCTCGTCTGATCCATCGCTTCGCAGATATAATCGGCGGGGAAATCGATCGATTTCAGGTGTGCGCGAAGTTTCACGTCGGAAAGTTTCATCACGTGATCCGTAAGTTTCAAACTGTTGCCGAAAGGAAAATGTGCTTGGGCATAGGGCATCGCGCCCGAATCGAGCCACACATCGATCACCTCGGGCGTGCGGCGCATTGCCATCTTACATTTGGGACAGCGGGTCGGGAGCTCGTCGATATAGGGCTTGTGAAGATCAAAGGCACCCGTCTCGTCTCTTGGCACCGATCTCAAAACGCCGCGCTCCACCTGGCCGTTTTTTACGTAATCCTCGCCGCGCTTATCCTTCGCCGCGACCGCCTCGACGCTCGTCCACCCCTGCATAATATGCTGGAGCATCCAGACGCACGACTCGTGGGTTACGACGAGAATCGTCTTCCCCGAGTATTTCTGTTCGAGATCCTGTACGAAGTCGAAGAGTCGGGCGCGGAGATCCGCGAAACTCTCGCCGTTCGGCGCTTTCTTCAAAAACTTCTCGTTACGAGAGCTATAATATCCTTTGTACATCTCATACGGCTTTCCGTTAAAGTCGCCGAAGTCAAACTCGCGGATGCGGGGGTCGAAGAGAACTTTTCCGAGCGACAGATGCTCTTTTATTATCTCCGCAGTTTCTTTCGTACGAGTGAGGTCGGAGGCAAAGACGATATCAATCGTGTCCTTTTTCTTTTCTTTTGCCGCTGTCTCGATCTGTTTCCTTCCTTGAAGGGTAAGATGATACGGTTTCTTCTCGGGCCAGTTGATAACCATGTGCTGGGTATTGCTCTCCGCCTCCCCGTGACGCACGAAGATATACTTGTTGGTGCTTTTTGCTGCGAGGAGTTCCAGCTCTCTCACGCTTCCCGCACAGTATCCCTTTCCGCACTTTTCACACTCCCACACGGGGAGCGGCGTTCCCCAATACCGTTCGCGGGATACCGCCCAATCTTTTACCTCACGAAGCCATTCGCCGAATCTTCCATCCCGAATTGTCTCCGGAATCCAGTTGATCTTCTTGTTTGATGCGAGGAGTTTCGCGCGGAGCTTGCTCATCGCGATAAACCATGAGTCGCGCGCATAATACAAGAGCGGCGTACCGCATCTCCAGCAGAACGGGTAGTCGTGAGTATAAAGTTCTGTCTTGTAAAGAAGTTTGTTTTTCTCTAAATACTCGAGTATTTTATTCGTCGTCTCCGCTTCCGTCTTCTCGTCCTTCGATTTTACTACCATTCCTTCAAATCCCTTCACATCCTTCGTAAATCTTCCCCGCTCGTCCACCGTATGATGCTGTGGAAGTCCGATCTTTTTTCCGAGGTTGTAGTCGTCTTCTCCGTACATGACCGCGGTATGCACGACGCCCGTACCGTCGGTCGTCGTCACGAAGTCGGCGGGATATACCTTGTAGGAGGTTTTTGATTTGAGCGCAGGAACGTCGAAGAGAGGTTTGTATTCCAACCCGACAAGGTCGCTTCCGTTCAAAGTAGCAAGTATCTCGTATTGAGTATCAAGTATTGTATCCGCTAAATCCTCGGCAACAATATAGTTTTCTCCGGTATCCTTGATCCTTACTACTTGATACTTAATACTCCTCCCTACCGCTAACGCCACATTCCCAGGTAACGTCCATGGGGTCGTAGTCCAGGAGAGTATATAAATCTTTTCGTCTTTTGGAATTTTGATATTTCTAAACTTTATTTGTCCTCCAAAGGAGGATCCTCCTTTGGAGGAGAATTTGTCATTTGGAATTTGAAATTTTATATATACGGACGTATCTTTCGTCTCCTTATATCCCTGCGCGATTTCGTGCGACGAGAGCGCGGTGCCGCATCGCGTGCACCACGGTACCACCTTGTATCCCTTATAGAGCAGTTTCTTCTCCCATACCTGTTTCAAAATAAACCAGACCGACTCCATATAGTCGTTCTCGTAAGTGATATAAGGGTGTTTCATGTCGAGCCAAAATCCGATGCGGCCCGTGAGCTTTTCCCACTCGTCCTGATACTGCCAGACCGATTTCTTGCACTCCTCGTTGAACTTCGCGATGCCATACGACTCGATCTCCTTCTTCGATTTGATGCCGAGTTTTTTCTCTACTTCAATTTCAACGGGGAGTCCGTGTGTGTCCCATCCCGCGCGGCGCGGCACATAAAAACCCCTCATTGATTTGTAACGGAGGATGATGTCCTTAAAGGAGCGCGCAAGTACGTGATGAAGCCCCGGACGGCCATTCGCCGTCGGAGGACCTTCATAAAACACAAATTTTTTCCCCTTAGTGCGAAACGCGAGCGATTTCTCGAATATCGCGTCCGTGCGCCAAAACTCAAGAACCTTTTCCTCGATCTCGGGAAGCGAGAACTTCGAAAGCCGTCGTAGCATGATAATTATTGTAATCGGGGTGCGGTTTTTTCGCAAAAATTCTAAACATCGGAGACCCCGCCTCTATAATGATTCCAACAGTACTGACCCGCTTCGCTTTTGCTCTCGTGCATATGCATAAAAGTGAGACTGCTATGACACATCATAACAAAACATTTACATTAATCACGGAGATTGAAGAGGGTCTGGTATGTCCTCAAAATGTCACATATGTGACATTTTGAGGACATCTGTTTACATTTTCTTCGGGGCGGTGATACCGATCGTCGAGAAGAGGTTTTCAAACACGATACAAGTTGCGGCAACGAGCGCGGAGCGGGCATCCTTGATTGTTCTTTCCTCCCCCGCCACGCGTTCCGCTTCGTAAAAATTATGGAACGTTTTTGCGAGATTCGATGCATATCGCGTAAGACGATGCACGCCATAGTCACGGGCGGCATCTTCGATAATCTCCGGAAATCGCGCAAGTTCGCGGATGAGGTTTATGTCATGCGCGGTCGAGAGTTTCGTAATATCGAAGTTCTTCGGCGCGTTCGTTATTTCCATCTTCGTAAGAATGTTCTTCGCGCGCACATACGCGTACTGAACGTAATACACGGGGTTCTTCTGCGACCGCTCTTTCGCGAGCGCGAGATCGAAGTCCATATGCGTTTCGGGAGCGATCATGAGGAAAAAGAATCGCGCCACGTCTGCCCCCGCCTCGTCCACAAGTTCCTCAAAGGGGATAAGCTTGCCCTTCCGTTTCGACATCTTCACTAATGTTCCTTGTTCCATAAGACGTATCGCCTGCGTCACAAGCACCGTCGATTCCTTAAACCCAAGAATCTTCGCGACGGCCTGAATGCGCGCCACGTATCCGTAGTGATCGGGCCCCAGGATATTGATCTTCGTGTCGAATCCACGCTGCTTCGTTTGGAGATAATGTGCGGCGTCCGCAAGAAAGTACGTCGGATTTCCCTCTTTCGTGATAATCACCCGATCCTTGTCGTCGCCGAAGGCGGTTGTCTTGAGCCACACCGCTCCTTCTTCCTCAAAGGAAAATCCTTTCTTCTTGAAGAGTGCGAGTACTTTTTTCACGAGACCTGTCTCATGAATTTTTTTCTCGGAGGTGAAACGATCGAATTTGATCTTTGCCCTTTTCTGTACGGCAGTTTTGATGAACCCCAAAAAATCTTTGGCGGCACACTCACCGAGTGCAAGTGGTTTTTCTTTCATCTTCTCGATAAGCGTACGATACTTATCCGCCCACTCCTTCACATAATCTCCTTTATAGTACTCCTCCGAATCGGGGATTATCCCCTCTGAGGCAAGCATGGATTTTCCAAGCGTCAAAACTTGGTTCCCCGTGTCGTTTACGTAGTACTCGCGCTCCACCTTCGCGCCTGCACGCTCGAGCACATTCCCCAATGCGTCACCTAAAAACCCTCCCCTGCCGTTCGCTAAGGTAAGCGGCCCCGTGGGATTTGCAGAAATAAACTCAAGTTGAACTTTTTTCTTGAGAAGTTTGAGTGTTCCATATTTTTTCTTTTCGGCAAGAATTTGTTTCAACTCTTTTCCGAAGATCTCGTTGCTCACGAAGAAGTTGATAAACCCAGGACCCGCAACTTCCACCTTTCCGAAAAAATCTTTCGGGGCTTTTGCTTTGATATCGTCTGCAATCCGCGCCGCAATCTCTCGCGGATTTTTCTTCTCCGCCTTTGCGAGCTGGAATGCGACCGTCGTTGCGTAGTGCGCCTCCTGATGTTCCTCGGCAACTCGCACGTCGAATACCATCCCCTTCGGAACGGTTTTCGCGACTATCGCCGTGATGTTCGATCGAATACCCATTCTTAACTAATGTAACGCCTAAATCAAAAAACCTCCAGTAAAACAGGAGGCCCGGCCTCGATAGCAAGGCCGGGCCTCCTTATATTAGCCGTTGTTACTATACGACCTCGGATTGATAGCAACTTTCACAATACACAATCTCAGGACGCTCGGGCGCGTAGCTAGTTTCGAACTCACTGGGGCACTTCTCCGTTCCGTGAGTGTGTTTCCCGGTATTTTGATAAACACCGTTTTCTGATTTCGATCCCGCACACTGGCACTTTCTATGCCATAACTTAAGCGGATTTTTCCGAGAGAATCGTGCCTGATGTCTGCAGTTGGGACACAGACGCGGAAGAGGTAGATTCATCCTCCGATAAAACATGAGTTCCTCCGGAATGATTTTGAACGCTGTGGTGCACTGGTGCGCGCACTTCCCTTCGTGTGCGCATCCGATTACCTCCTCCAGGATAGAATCAGGGATATCTTTGACGGTCTGCTGCAAATTTTTGCTCTCCTGCGTCACCTTATAGTTCCGCTCTTCCGGTTCTTTCCATAAAAATCCTCTTCCTGTCGCTTCCTGTTTTGAAAGAGGGAAGTAATCCTGAGCGACCGTTTCGTTATAGGCAAAGGGGCAGAGATCGGAGGAAAAGAACTCACCGTATCCGAATCGTCGTCCTCCGGCATCCTGAAA
>JAJYXD010000071.1 GCA_021791135.1 bacterium
TACTCCAGATCGAATTTTTCTTGCGGCGCCTTATCCATGACACCCTTATTCTAGCAGTCCCAAAGTTATCCACAAATCTATCGAGGCCCGGCCTCGATAATATTGAAACAGCTCCACAACTATATATCCGCACCGCGTTTCTCCGAACGAGGGAGAAAGAGCTAATGCTCTTTCTTTCGACGTCGCTCGGACGAAATGAGTATATTTACACTCATTTCGCTCCTCGCCCGTCGAAAAAAGACTTAGCCAAGCGGCCCGGAGCGCCCGAGTTGAGGAGGAGCGCGGTGCGGATAGTAAACTCCCCCACTCTCGTGCGTTCGAGATCGGCAAGGTAGGCACCTGCGCCGAGTTTCGCACCGATGTCCCGCGCGAGCGCGCGGATATATACTCCCGGTCCGGTAGTCACTCTGATTTTCAGTATGGGCCACGAGTACTCTACGAGATCAATCTTAAAAATCTTCACTTCTCTCGGTTTCATCTCAGGGACTATCCCTTTTCTTATTAACTTATACGCCTCTTGTCCTTTGATCTTTATCGCGCTGAAAGCCGGAGGAATCTGCTCGATTATTCCGACAAATTCTTGCAATACGTTTCTTATTTTTTCTTCTCCCGGAATTTGTTTCACTTTGATCTCTTTTTTCTCTCCTTCTTCATCATCCGTGGTACTTGTTACCCCAAGACGAATTACCGCCTCATACTCCTTTTCACCCTGCACAATCGCATGCAGTTCTTTTGTCCCTTCGTTTACTCCCACAACCAAAACGCCGGATGCCAAAGGATCGAGCGTTCCGGCGTGTCCCATCTTCGTGATATGGAATTTTCTTTTAAGTTCGTTTAAAAAATGCGCGGATGTCGGACCCTTCGGTTTATAAACCGCGAAAACCCGAGGAAGTTCTGTCATACAGAGTTAGTTGTTTCTCTCGGGACCGAGCGTTAAGAGGTCTTTTCTTATTTCTTCGAGTAGAGAAAGTCGCTCTTTTAAGGTTTCCAAATAACCCGAGGTGATTCCGTGCTGTATTACAACAGGATCCGCTTCCTCCCTTATTTCATTGATCTTCCGTCGTATCTCATCGGCAACGTTTATGTTCATGCCTTCAATACCACCGACGTCCGCCTTTCCGCTTCCGAGCTGTCCCATTCGCTCCAGATAACCGGTAATCTCCTCCTGAATTTTACGAAGTTCTTCTTCCTTTTCTCGAATTTCGTTTTTTAACTCGGGACTTTCTTCCTCAAACGTTTTTATATCCTCGGGGTTTTCCGCCTGAGTCCCTCCCATGTTGAACTCATATCTTGTTTTATCGCCCTCATTCATATTTCTCATGTTTTCCATGTCCTCTATTCCCATACTGTATTATATCTTTTCTTTTTGTTTCTTGAAAACAAGCTTCCCGTCACCGATTCCGGCTTCCTTTAATACTCCCGTTGCAGTCTTATTCGTGGTGTCTTTAAGCGAGTAGCCGAGCGTCGAAAGAAACTTCAGAACGGTTTTCTTGTCGTTTCCTTCAACCTCCGCGTACGGTTTGATCTTCGGATAACTGTCTATTTCAACCTTGACTCCTTTCCCCTTGTACTCCTCACGGAATTTTTCCCGCTCGCGAAGTATTTTGAATCCCACCGCCTCCAGAATTTTTTTTGTCTTTTCGAAATCGGAAACCGAAACCTCCGTTTCCTGCCGCACATCGAATCGCTTATCTTTTCTTCTCTTCGCCTTCACGGTGAGAAACGACCTTCCTCCTTCTTTTCTCAACCGAAACAAAGAAGCGCGGCTTCCCTTTCCGCGAAAGTTCTCCGATATAAAATGGATCTCATGGAGTAATGTCGGTTTCATCACTCGTTTCAATCCGAGTTTCTTGAGTTTTCGGCGCATCGCCGGCACGTCCACATTCAGGATTTTAAGCTCGATTTCTTTCATCAAACTCAATATAGTGTACATCCCCGATTTTGTATAATGAACACCATAGATATTCTTTCGCATGCGTTATGGAGTTCGGCTGTTGCAAAAACGGCAAATAAAAAATTAGAACGAAAGTAGATCCGTGGTGGGCGGGATTCTGGGGTGCCTTCCCGGATCTTATTTCCTTCACTCCTCTCGCCTTGATCGTTGTCTTTCAAGCGATAGGCGGTTCCGATTTTCGGAGTTTTCAACACTCGAGCGGCATCGGACAACTCACCGGCCTTCTTTATCCCGCGAGTCACAGTCTTCTTGTATTCCTTGCCGTTTTTCTAGTTGTCTGGCTCGTGAGACGCACGCCCGCATGGGTCATGGGCGGCTGGGCACTTCACATTATTCTCGACATCGGTACGCATCCAGCCGAATATTACCCGACTCGTTTTCTCTGGCCGCTCTCCGACGCTCATTTTGGAGGAATCAGCTGGAGAACGCCGTGGTTCCTCCTTCTCGATTACGCACTTCTCGCGCTGTGTTTCTTCCTACTCCAAAAAGAAAAAGGAACTCCCCTTTCTACCACGAAGAAAGTTCTTGTATGGGCTCTCGCGCTTATCGCGATTCTCATCTACGTTTTCACCTCGGCGAGAGGATAAAGCTTAATCGATTTGGGCGAAGAGAATCACGTAATTTTTCCCATACGCTTTGGCGCACTTGGGACACGTTGTGTAGGAGAAGTAAAGTTTCTTTATTTCCTTGTTCTTTGATGCGACATACTCTTTCATCTCCTGAATCCATTTGCCAATATTCTTATACGGTCCCTCGAAAACCTTCGTGAGAAACGTGCCCGACAGCTCCGCCATCTCCGGCGCATCCGGCACCTCTTTCTTAACGTTGATATAAATATCACAGCTCCAGAGCGAGTTCTCGTCCACCAGCATCAGTTGAAACGGCATCTTGACGCCCGCCTTTTCGATTATCTCCATATTCTTTACCACCTTCTTCCCCATATTCAGAGGAATGTGAAAAAAACTCGAAACGCGATCTTTGACGAACAATTCCTTCTGCCAGGTTATCTCCTTGTCCTCCCACGGCGCAGGATCGAACGGATCGCAGCACCCGGTCGGCTTTATAGGTTGATTATCCATACCTTTATGATAGCAAATTGAGCACATCTTTGTGATGTGCTCCACAGATCAAAATCGGTTACTAGCAGGATCGGAGTAAACTACTTAACTAATCGAAGAGTTCAATATATGCTGAGTAAGCAAATACTCTGTTTCTGCGACGACCAGTCACCTCCTTTAAAATTCCTGATTGCACAAACTTACGCACCAAAGCAAGAGCGTTCGGGTTTTCTAGTGTAGTTATTACTTCAACATCGGAAACTCTTACCATAGGAGATTTATAGAGCATGTCCAAAAGTTTCATTGCTTTTGGTGTTGAACGACCAAAACCGCTTACTGTAGCAATATCCTTTTCTCGTAGAGAAACTATTTTTCTTGCAGTGCTCACTGCATTGTTTGCGGTTTGAATAATCCCGGTCAAGAAAAACTTTAACCATCCCTCTATATTATCTTTTTCATGTACCGCGCCTAACTTATCGTAATACTCCCGCCTATTTGCTTTAAAAAATTCAGAAAGATAAAGCAGTGGTTTTTTTAGAACTTCTTGTTGGCAAAGATAGAATGTTACGAGTAAGCGGCCAATACGTCCATTTCCGTCAAGAAAGGGGTGAATATTTTCAAACTGCGAATGTGCCATTCCTACCTTTAACAATATTGGTAAAGGATTTTTGTCATGTAAAAACTTTTCCAAATCATCCAATAAAGTATCAATCTCGGTATGCGGCGGGGGCACATAAGAGGCGGTTTCGATTGTCGGTCCACCAATCCAATTTTGGGATTTTCTAAATTCTCCCGGCGTCTTATGTTCCCCTCTTACACCATGCAATAATTTTTCATGAATTTCCCTGATTAAACGCAACGACAAAGGAAACGACTCAAGTCGTTTTAATCCGTAATTCATTGCGTTAATGTAATTCAAAATCTCGTCAACATCCTTGTGAATTTCGCTACTTTCAACCCGTGCTTCGGCCTTAAGAACATCGGCAAAAGTTGCTTGTGTACCCTCAACTTGACTAGACAGGGTTGCCTCCTTGCGCACATACATGAGTATGAAGAAATCTACATCAGGTACGACCTCAGCGATACCATCCAACCTGCCGATTGCAAGATTTGCTTTTGCAAGAAGATCATTAAGCACTGGATCAACTCTGAGTTGAAAAGGCAAAACTTCAGGTATAAAAGCTTGGTATTTTGATTCACCCTTTAGCTGTTGTACATGTTTTCCAGAACGCATATTTTTTACTCGTAGATATAAACTTCCTTATCTACACTTAATAGTGTAGATCATAGATAACAAAAATGCAAATCTACGACACATCACAATAACTTTAAGAACTACCTCGGCTTGATAAGAATGTAGAAAAATAAGCTCGTTTTCGCTACACTAACCCTGTACTACGGAGGGGTCGCATAGTGGTCTAGTGCACCATCTTGGAAAGGTGGCATGCCGCAAGGCATCGAGGGTTCAAATCCCTCCCCCTCCGCGTGAACCAAAACAGAAACGACCTTGTGCCGTTTCTGTTTTGGTTTCATGGTGAAGGGAAGGATTTGGATAGGAATGGGGTCGGGAGAACACATTGGTCTCCCGCGTAGGAAGACCGCCGGGTAAGACTCGGCCTAATTGATAAGGTAGCCCCTCGTCGTGAACTCCTCGGGATGCTTACCAAGCACGTGTATCTTCCTTTCTCGGTATACTTGGTAAGCAAGCGCCCGAGCTGAAGAGAGATGTGTGCGGGGGCTTACGAATTCTTCGAGCACCCCGGAAACACCAGTTCCCACAGCGCACCCGCGACATCGCGGGGAGTGCCGGAGATGGGATAATGATGAAGATCCACGAAGGGCAAGCTGTTGCATTCGATGATGCCGCACTTCTCCTGCTCCTTCCATGATTTACCGATATCCTCGATGATGAAGTCGATTCCTACGAGCGGACTTCCAAGTACGGCGGCCGCTTTTTCGAGAATTGCGATCATATCCGGATGCGTCTCGTCCGTCACGTCGCGTATCACAGCACCAAGCGTCCGCGTCACTTTCTGATTAATGGTAACGCGCTCCCCTTTCTTCGGAACGCTGTCCCACGTGAATTCCTGCCGCGCGAGCTCGCGTCTCCCCTCCTCGTTCGTCGGGATCGCGTGGTAGATCGGCCCTTTGCGCAAGGGGTTTTCGTTCTCTTTCTCGACAAGCTCGCGGATCGTTTTCTTCCCGTCCCCCATCACATGTGCCGGCTCACGACTCGCGATTCCTAGACACTTGCCGTCCACGATCGTTCCGCG
>JAJYXD010000002.1 GCA_021791135.1 bacterium
CTCAAACACCTTCAATTCCTATTTCCTGCGTCATTCCTCGCGAGGTTCTTTTCTCGCTCCGCTATACTCGCTTGGGGGAGAGAGGAAAACCACAAAACTCAGAGATGCCAGCGCCGCGTTCCTCCGAACGAGGGTAAGACTTGACAGTAATAAGGTAGCCCCTCGTCGTGAACTCCTCGGGATGCTTACCAAGCGCGTGTATCTTCCCCATCGGTATGCTTGGTAAGCAAGCGCCCGAGCTGAGGAGGGACGCGACGCTGGAAAAAAAGATTTTACCCCACGTTCTCGTAATGATTCACAAGAAAACTATTTCCAGTTTTTGTCAATGCTATCACGTCCATTCGCCATCCCTTTCCGTCATCAACTAGATCGTGACGAAATCCGGCATAGAGTGACGCAACCCTTTTAAACTTCTTCATCTTCGAGAAACTCATCTGATCTTCGGGTCTTAACTCTCCTTCTCTCATGGTCTTCACCTCAATGAAGACAAGCGTCTTGTCTGAAGCCACCGCAACTACATCCAATTCTCCCAACTTTTGTCTAAAGTTCCTTTCAATAATCCTATAACCCTTTCCTTTGAGGTAGTCTTCAGCAAAATTCTCCCCTATTTTTCCTAACTCCGATCTCTCAATCATTTTTCGACAAAAGGATTCGGACTTCCCCAAAATCCCTCTTTATGAAGATCAAAAATCTGCCGGTAAGGATAGGGGACGCTTTTGTCACCTATTTTCTCAATCCACTCTCTAAATTGAATTCCCTTATAGCCACGGAGTTTGCCATAAAAAAACGGGACTACAACCTCTTTTAAAGATAAATAATCCCTAACTATCAATTTGGCTATTCTACCGTTGTCCTTGCATCCATTATGGAAGTAGGGTCCATTAACGTAGATCGTATTGCTGTCTATTCTCGGCAATCCCATAGATATTCTCACCAATCTCAAGAGCTCCTCGTCTCTCTCATACATTCCTATTGCAAAAACAGGGATTTTTACCTTTTCTCCCCTTTTTATTCTCTGTTCAAATGTAAAACAACCTTCCCCCTCCACTAATCCCCTTATATACTCCTCAGAAAGTACGAACATGCTTTGATATATTTTTGTTTAAATGTGTTTGTGCACAAACACTTTTGCCATTTTGAAGGCCTGTTTTTGAAAAAATGTAGGTTTCATCGCACTACCAGCTTCTCTGATTTTTGGTCAAAATTTTATAGTATTTATGAGGAAATGTAGGTTTCATCGCACTATCAGGTTTTTCAGCTTTTTCAGTTTTTCCTGATTTTTTAGCTTTTCCTGTTTAAGCAAGTCTTCTAATTTTACTTCTCTAAAAAAACACACTGTCTGGGAACCTATAAAAATTTTAACTGAGTCGCCCGTCTTGGCGAGCCCTCGTAGGAGGAACTTATCCACTTTTCTATCGAGGCCCGGCCTCGATAGATTGGTATCGAAAGATTGGGAGGCACCCGCTTTTCTGCTTTAATGAACTTATATGGATAAGATTCCTCCCGAGCGGCTTTTCTCCAAAAATCTCATCTTCGTCGACACCGAGTTCTCGACCCTTGATCCTTATAAAGGGGAGATACTCTCAATCGGACTCGTAAAGCTGAACGGGGAGGAGTTATACCTCGAACTCGAGTATGGGGGAGACGTAAGCGACTTCGTGGAGAAACATATTCTCCCGACGCTCTCGAAAAATAAAGTTTCGCGGGAAGATGCAAAGACGAAAATAAGAGAATTTGTAGGGGATGAAGAACCCTATATGGTGGGGCTCATCAATCAGTACGACACGCTCTATTTTTACAAACTCTTCGGGGTAAGTGAACAACCGCTCTACTGGATTCCGATCGACTTCGCCTCGATTCTTTTCGCAGAAGGATATAATCCGGAAAAATATTTGAAGTTCGCAAAATCACTCGGCATCAATACCAACGGATATCCGCCGCATCATGCGCTTTACGACGCAAAATTATTGAGAGAGGTATTTATGAAATTTTTTGAAATCAATCCTGAATTATGAAATGGAAACTGCCACCCATTATCAAGGTGTATGAAGCGCTCGGCGCAATTGCCGACAAGCGTGTCATGATGAAAGGGGATAACGCAAGTGTAATTTCCTCGAGCGGAGACAAACACTACGAGGTACATTACGATCCCGAATCACTTGCGATCTCCGCAAACGACAACGGATCGTACTGGCAGGGATATCTCGGTTATCCCTCGATCGCGTTTCTCATAAAGAAAAAGGTTCTTTCTTTCGATACGGCAATCGCACAATCACTGAGGGGAGTCGAGTGGAAGAAAGTAAATACGCGATTTAAAAACAACTTCGAGAAAACGGAATCGTTCGTCCTTGAGGTCGCGGAAAAGAGGGGAGTGACACGAAAGGAGATCACGACATTCGTACAAAAAATCATGGACGAGATAAAAAAACAAAAACCGAGAAAGTTAAGCTCGACAAAAAAGCCCCCGAAGGGGCCTTGAAGAGCGGGGTGTTATAAACCTTTGTAAAGATAGCGTTTGTAGATTTTTTCCTGTTTTTTGTAGACACTCGCACGGAATTCATCGGAGACAAACTCCCGATAACGCGGAGTCCCCTCGCCGCTGTAATTCACCATTATTTCCAGGTATTTCCTGCATTTTTCCGAGTCGGCGCCGTTCGCATAACCCCTGAGCTTCGCATCCGTTCCCGAACGTCGTACCTCGACGAACATGTCTTCGAATTCGATGAACGTGGCATCCCCCACAAAAAGGACGTCTTTGAGATTCGAAAAATCGGCTTCCGACATCGCCTCGGTGAGAATTTCTTTCGCCTGGGGAACCGTTATCAATCCCTCGCGGCGGGCCATCGCAATTCCGAGATAAAACGTATCGATCTTATCGCGTTGCTTTTCGCCTTCGGCTTTCGCCGCCTTCATCTTCTCGGGATCGGGTTCACTCTCATTGTAGTAGGTGATGTCACTTCTGAAGTAGCAACGATGGCGGATGTTGAATTCCTTATAGATTTCCTGTAGATGCTCCGAAATCAGCTTCTTTTCGAGAAAAAGGTGGGCACTCAAGGCGGTCGCGATCACGATCGCCTCGCCGGCGCTTTTTCCCTCATCGCCAGCGCGCGACGGCCGCCGGTGCTTTGTATCGTTTCTTCGGGTCCGATAACCATTCCGCCGCTCTCTTCACCGCCGAACACCATGCGCGGATCTTTTCCCAACGCCACTTGATTACCCCAGACGTCCTCTACCACCGGCTCGGCATCGGGATTGCTGAACATTTGTTTTTCCGCCTTCTTCATGACAGTAGCGATCTCTTTAATGCCTACCGGAGTGATGACCGCTTTCATGCCATTCGCGCTCGCCCACTCACTCCATGAACGCGGGGACGGGGAAGTGGTTATAATGAATCGGGGATGATCATTCCACAACCCGGATTTCTTGAGTTGCCGCATATGAAAGTCCATAAGAAGCAGGAAGGTAAATGAAGGGTGATAAATGGTAAGAACCCTCTCGTCGTCCAATCGCATATAATCCGCGCCGATCTCTTCAAGGAAAGGTGCTGCCGCGGCATGTTCTACCTGGCCCATGATCAGACGATCGCCGTCGGGATCGGTATAGAGAAGCGTGTAGCCGACAGGTTTATCTCTGCAAACCCACTCGTATCCCATGGTCCGCGCCACCTCCGGCAAGGAGACATCGCATGACAAATCGAAAAACTCCTCATTCCCGGTCACGGGGTTTTTTCTTCTTGTTTTTCCGATCCCGTGAAAGAACGGATCTTCTTCGCCGTTTCGCCAATCGAACACGTCCGGCATGGACAACTCCTTGAAGAGCGGCACCATGTTCTGATACATGCAGCCGCCGCTGACATCGAACATCAGACGGAGACCTTTTTGTGCCGCATTATGTATGAGTTCCATGGATGGCTTCGTTGCCACGCTCTTCCTTAAATAGTCCGCGTATCGCTTAAAACCGTCGAAATCTTTCCTGATGAGCGGGTGGTTTTTTGCGGCAATCGTGATGGTATATCCTTCGGGCGTTTTCGCCTGCGCAATCATTTCGACAATTTTCGCCACAAATGCCAACGACATCTCGGGGAGAAACTGGCTCCCCTGATTCTCCAGATCTTTCGTGGCGGTTTTGCTGCTTATCGCGTGGCTCGATGAAACGTATTCACCGCCGTCGTAATCGTTCATGAATATAATGAAAGAGGCCATCCAGACCGAGGTGAGATGAACGGTCGGTTGGTGCACCGTGACGCCGAGCGCCGCTTCAAGACGCGATATGAGCTCGACATACTGATCGGTGTTATAACGGACCTCACCGCCCGCTATTTTATGAAACTCCCTGCCGGGATTGGACTCCTTGAGTACCAGTATCTTCGCGATCGTCGCAAGCGCCACGCCCAGTTGATTAATAGGGAAGCGAGTATCCCAGTAGTAGAGCACGTTCTGAGGTCCTCGTATGCCCCCAGTCGAGTGTTGGGCCTCGCGGCGGTATGCCGCAAGCCATTCTTCTAGTCTCCATCGTTCTACCAACTCCGCGGTTAGCGTGAAGGTGAACTCGTTTTCGTTGCCGAGGTCGAAAATCGGATGTCCTTTGATCTCCGGCGGCGTGTTCGCCTCCACCGTGGCGAGGTACTCCTTTTCCAGCTCCTCGGTACGCCGCGCACGTTCCTCTTCGTTTATGATTGTCATAAGTGTTTTTAAAAACTTTATTGCATTTTAATCCGTTTTTCACTTTAATGAAAGGGATACCGATCCTGTACTTGACCAGAGATCGCGACTTCCATGGCAAAACGAAAAAAGAAGAAGATTCAGGAACAAAAAACAAAACAAAGACCCGTCGAGCGAGAGGAGCGCGTCGCCTCACTCCATCCGGAAACGAAAAAAAGCATCTGGATCGTTCTTTTTACCGCACTCGCGGTGATTTTTCTTCTTGCCGCATGGGGCGTTGCGGGTCCCTGGGGAAACGGCATTTATAACTTTTTCGACATGCTCTTCGGATGGGGATACTATCTTCTTCCCATCATGGCGCTCCTTATCGCCTTCACGCTTCTTACCTCGGACGCAAGAAAATTCCTCGGCACTACGCTCATCGGCGGCGGTGTCTTCATTCTTGCGGCGCTCGGCTTCATTGATATCGCGGCGCCCGGAAACGGGGGGGCGGTCGGGAAGATCGTGGGCTTACTCAAAAATCCTTTCAGCGTTCCGGGGGCGCTCGTAATCACAGTTGCCGCACTCATCGTCTCTCTCCTTATTGTTGTGAACCGACCGCTCCAGATCGG
>JAJYXD010000083.1 GCA_021791135.1 bacterium
CTGTAACGGCGAGGTTCTCGATATGGGAAATGGCGTTGGCCCGTACTGCACTGTCTTTGTTGACGGGATTGTGCAATGAAAAAGTTCACGTATTTTCTCGGGATCGCACTTTACGTTTATATTGTAGTTCAAAGCGCGATTTTGAATCCCGAACAACTCGTGCCAATTCTACAGTTCACATTCCCGGTATATGCAATTTCGATTACAGGGTACTGGTTGATTCTTAAACGTAACCCCTATGCCTGTTCGTCCGAACACTTTCGGAATCTGAAAGCTCGTAGATTTAAAGTTAAATATTTCTATGCTTCTCGTCTGTTCAGAAAGGATTCGGATACATCAATTTGGTTCTTTCCGGGTTTGAATACCGTAATCGTAATCTATTACTTTTATCTTGCATGTAAAACGCGGTACTATTTCCGACTCTTCCGTCATTCACGGTGAATCATTTCCACTTCTCGTCGATCTTATCCCGCTCCGGCAGGTACTTCTCGATCTTCTTCACGGGATCGCTGTGGTTGTAATGCTCCTGTGTCATGCGTTCGTCCCGGTGTCGCATCTGGTCTTGCAGCATCTTAGCCGACAACACCCCGGTCATGATGGTGTCGTACGTGTGACGCAAGCTGTGGGGTACGATGTGGCGGCCAGGGAAGAGGTCTTCGGTCTCGCCTTTCTCTTTCTTTTTCCCGAAAGCCGCCTTCAATCCGCGCCGAAATGCCCCGTACACTGTCTTCCGGGATAACGGAGTCTGACCGTTGACGCCGAAGAAAATCAAATCGTCTTCACCCTTGTACAGGCATTCCTCGGCTTCGCGCCAGGCGTGGAGCATTTCCAGTGTGCGCTCGGGGATGAAAACCGCCGCTTTCTCTTCGTTCTTCGGGTTCCCGATCTCGCCCCCTGCTTTCACGGCGTCGTAGATCCTGAGCGCGTGGATCTCCCCGGCAAGGTGCAGCCATCGCAGAGCCCGCGGTTCCTGACTCCGGGTGCCTGACGTGAGCATGGTGAAGAAGAACGTCGCCCAGAACCGGCAACTCCAGATTTCAATGAGCTTCTTTTCATTCTTCGGAAACAGCTTCTTGATTTCGTCGAATGTGAAGACATCGGGTTTCTCCGAATCTTTCGGGAATGCCTTGATGATGTTCCGTAAGGGATTGTGTTTCATCTTCTTCCTGAATATCGCTTCATCGAAGACGAAACGGAACGCGGACATGATGTGATTCCGGGCTTGATTTTTTACCGGGAGCCGGACGAGCCAGTCGTAAATCTCGGATTCCGATTCCTCGAGGCGTGCCAGCGTCCGCGCCCCAAAAGCGGGGAAGATGTGATTGTCCAGGTATCCGCGCTGGAGTCCCGCCCAGTATCGGCTGTACCTGCGTTTGTCCACGAGCTTGCGCTTGATGTACTCGCACTCACCCCAGACGTAGAACCTGTCCGCGAATTCCTGGAGCGTCGGTGAATCCGGGATCTCGGGTTTGAGCTTGAGCACGTTTTCCTCGTACCACTTCCCGGCATAGACTTCGGCGTCGAGCTTGTACTCGCAGCCGGTGCTTTTATTCAATCGCTTATTCGAATCCGGATTGATGTAATACCAGAAATACCAGACCTTCCCCTTCTTCCCGGCTTTTGTCTGCGGTCGGAAAAAATCGTACTCCCGGCGTGTCCGTCTTCTCATGGCCGGATTATACGAAATTCGCGTGGAAATGGCAATTATTATTTGTTTGGATATCTGTACGACCTAAACCGATAATGGAGATATGCCAATTCTGTTTTTCGTATTAGCTTTTCACTAATCCACATCTATTGATTGTAACAGATTCTATTTATTGCTGGTACAGGTAAATACAAGACAGATATACTTGCATGTGAAAGAATTGTCAACTTTTAAGATAAGCGAGCGAAGGGAATCGAACCCTCGGCACAAGCTTGGGAAACTTGTACCGCTAATGTAACACGTGCGGGCAAGTGCTGTAAAGCCTTTTTGTGTCAATAATTGTATCCGTTAAGTGCTGGCAGGGTAACCGTGTTTTTCATGATTCGGTGTTATAATTTTGTGATGCAGTTGCCGACATCTGTTTGCTTAACGGATGTATCGGTAATAGGGTGCCATGGCTTAACATAAAGCTTGCCGTCTTTCCGATAGACTTCAAATTTTACAGAATGAACCTTCTCGGGATTTGCCGAATCGACGACTTTAAAATTACCGTCGGGCAAAGCTGCTATCAGCATCGCCTTGTTCTCGGGGATTCCCTCAATCGCTTGTATTTTTATTCCACAAGAAAAGCTTTCACCGCTTCCATAATCCATACCTTGAAAGAACTCAAGCTTCTTATCTGTGATCATCCCCCGCCTCCCCGTAAATGCACCCAATTTAAATCCTGTTTCATCGCTTTGTTTTTTAAGCGTCCGCATTTTAGACAATAAGGGTATTTGTAAATTATTGTACCGGACCAGAAGTGTTTGCAGAAAAACTGTTTCAATTTATTCAATTTCATGCGCTTCCCTTGATATCGAATACCGACGAACCGTGTAAGAGCAAGCGTTCGAGCCCTGGAATCTTCTCATCGGGTGTACCGTTGGGATTGCCGTACTTGAGTTCATTGAAATACTTCGCGGCATCCTTCTTCGCTTTTTCCGCAATCGTCGGACCGATATTCTTTACCCATCTTCGGTAATCGAGATATCGAAACGGATGCAAAATCGCGGACCACCAAGGGAAATACTCGGGGTTGCGTTTGACTTCGACATGGAAGTCGGAAGCGAAAAACTCAGTCCTATTGTTGATCCGCCTCCACTCCCCGTCACGTTCTCTTGCTTCTAATTTCACCATGGCTTTTAATCCATCACTCATCCCTTACATCCTTTTTCTGGTATAGGGTAAATTATCCGGCTGCTTTTTATTACGTCCCCGCATTTTCGACATCTTCCCCGTATCGGGAATTCTTCGCGAGAGACGGTCATCCAATCGTGTTTCCTGAATCGTGCGAATAAAAGCCTAATCAACTTCATGCCCACATGATACCGCAATCCCGAATACGAGTCAAATAAAAAAGCCTTCAACATTTACAGTCAAAGGCTTTCGAAGCGGACGGGATTTGAACCCGCAGATATTACCATAGGTAGCTTAAACTACTCTCCAGGAGTGGTCAACGTTTTTTATATGTCGTCACATGACCCGGTTAAGGCATATACACCCACGACACGACCACCAATTCGCACGCCACTTCAATCTAATTATAATACGATTACTGTAAAAAGAAAAGCCCCCGTTTCCGAGGGCTCGTGCTGCGGCGCGGGAAAAGGAGGAACCCGGACCGCGTTTATCGTTTGCACTCCCGGTGCATCGACTTCATATGGTGCTCGTGCCTTCTCCGGCATTACTTCTACCTCCTGAAAAATCGATTAAAAATATTCCTAAAAACCACATGAAAATATTCATATGATTTCATTTTAGGCAAAGGAGTACTGCGAGAACGGCGATTGTCACGGCTTCACCGATCGCGATTCCTCGCCAGGTGTCCCGTTCAATCTCCGTACGTTTTGAAGTATTCATACAGTCGGTCAACGATTGCGAGACTTCGCCGGAGTTTGTCTGTAAGAGATCCGCTGTCGCTTCTTGTTCCTGATAATTCTCCGACGATCGCTGCGAGTTCTCCTCGTCTTTCGTCATCACGTCGTTCACGTTCTTCTCGCTCTTTTCTGTCCGCTGTTCGATGTTGATCGATAGAGATAAGCAATCCGTTAATAGCTGCCTGAGTTCGAGAGTCAGATACAGCATGTCCGGATTCGGTGACCGCTGCTCCTGTGAGAAACCCGGAACCAAAGAGAAGAAGAGCAGCGAGAATGACACCAATAATTTTCGCCACATTACGCCCCCTTTAAAACTGAGAAATAACCCATATTATTAACTCGATTATTTTCCATATTCCGAAAATGACACCAATCCATGCCAGGATAAAAACAACCTGAAGGAATATGCAAAATCCTTTAAAATCCCACATTTACCTACTCCCCCGCCACCCCGCGTACTTTCTGGGCGCGATTGTGCTCCGAGTCGTGCGCAGGGGCAAGCGAATGCTGAATATCCAGCACAACCATATAATCCGGATCTCTCCCGGAAGCTCATATTTCGCACGTTTCGGGAATAAATATGATGTCAATGCAAAAGGTTCAAAAATAATTGAAAGCACTATGCACCCTCCCCTGTTGTCGCCTATGTAATCTCGCTTTTCGGATCTATGCCTTCGGACTTCGCGTACCCACTGGTGGTGATGGGCTTCTTGACTCCGATCCACTTTTCGAGCGTTCGAATCCCCGCGAACCCAGCTGCGAAGAAGCCCCATGTCAAGGTGTCGAGTCTCCCCGCAAGCAACAAAACCGTCGCGATCCAGAAAATCTCTGCTTTCAACCCGAGATTTTTTGCCACCAGGTCGAGAAATCGATTCCATAGATTTTTCATGCGATCCTCCGTTTCGGGTACACAATCACGTACCCCTCTACATTCGCCTCGTATTCGGCTTTCCCCATGCGCTCGTTGAAGCCCTTGTTCATGAGCCCGGCACGATCCGGCCAGGGGTCGTTATAGACGAGCTCATCGGCTTCGATGTCGTACGCGAGCGCGGCCACGTAATGACCCGGCACCTTCAGGCATAACTGTATCGCCGCCCCTGCCTGCAACAGCGCTGTCACTTCTTTCCAGTTTTTCAACCACCGGAATTCGGCATCGGCTTCGAACACGGTCCGGACCGCGTAGGGGTAGTACTGAGGCACTCGGTTTTCGGGAATGTTCGCGATCTGTATTCCCGCGCGTATGCGCTCGAATTCGCGGTCGTTCGAGGGGTCGTTGAAGAAGTCGGTAAGCACTTCTTCCGGCTGCGGCTTGTACCCGCCAGGTGTCAGTATGGTCACGAAGTACCCCAAAGCCGCGAGGCAGTTCAAGGCGGATGTGGGTCCGCAGGTTTCGAGAAACCCCTTGCGCTTCTCGATGACCGCCTTCCGCAAAATCTCCTCTGTCGGGTTATTTAACTGTACGAAATGTCTTTCCCTGTCGTCCCAGAATACAGCTCCTTTTATCATAGTTCCCCTCCCAGGTTACTTGAAAAATATTGCGATTACGATCGCAGCGACCGACAATAAAACCCCTCCTATATTCGCGAATATTCCGATCTTCGTGGATTTCTCGACGAGCTGCTTTCCGGGTTTCGCTTCGAGAGCCTTGATTCGCTTCTC
>JAJYXD010000050.1 GCA_021791135.1 bacterium
AAATCGGCATCAGATTACAAAAACGGAAAAGAAAACGCCCTCCAGTTTTTGGTGGGGCAGGTAATGGCAGAAACCAAAGGGAAAGCAGATCCCGAGATCGCGAAGAAGATACTAAAGGAAAAGCTCGGTTAGTGTCGAAATTAGGGCCCCAAAGAGATGTCCTCAAAATTTCACATATGTGAAATTTTGAGGACATCTTTCTTTAGTTAGATCAAAGTATCTAGTGCTCTATTCACGAGCGCGTCCGCACGCTTGTTTTCCTCGCGTCTCACGTGTTTGAAAATTACCGATCCGAAGTCCTGTTTCAGATTCCACACCTCGATAAAAAGCGGCTTCAGATCGTCATCTTTTACCTTATATTCTCCGTTTAACTGGCTCACCATGAGCTCGCTGTCGGATCGCACTTCGATGTCCGTTCCCTTTGCTTTTTCCTTCCCGATAAGTTGCCTTGCCTTCTCTAGGGCAAAAATAAGCGCCGAGTACTCCGCAATATTATTGGTGGTCTTTCCGATCGATTCCCCATACTCCTTATCCCCCACCACAACCCCAATTGCGGCCGGACCCGGATTCCCTCTCGCACCACCATCGGTGTAAATAATTAACTTCATATAACTTAAACGTACCTCAAAAAACTTTGCAGAGCGAGATCGGTATAATGGAAAAAGTGAGTAAGACTTGGCCAAGCGGCCCGGAGCGCTCACTTTTTCCATTATACCGAGCGCGCAATCATCCTCATCTCATCATCACCACAGTCGCAAACCTCCCTTCCTTTTCTCCCGTTTCCCGAGAACGATGATGGGAGAAAAAACTCTTGTCGCTTCCCGTATCAATCTCGCTTACTTCGATATTTCCCCTCGGAATTCCTGAATCGAGAAGCTGTTTTACATTATACCCTACAATATCCACCGCAACTCCCCCACCGGAAACATACTTAAGGAATGGATTCCATTCGCTCGAGTACATTCTTGTGTTCTTCGTAAATACATACGACTCCTTATGAATCCCCGGTCCGATTCCGACAACGACGTCGACGGACTTGCTTCCGTATTGTTTTTCCAGCGCCTCAACCACTCGCACACATAGTTTTGCGTCGGTGCTTTTCCATCCCGCATGCACAAGTGCAATCACTTTCACTGCCGGATCAAAAAGGACGATCGGCAGGCAATCTGCCGTGAGAAGAAAAAGCGCTATCCCCTTTTCCCGCGTGATAAGTGCGTTCGCCTTTATGCTTTCATCCTTCCCTATTCCCGTTGGCGTGTCGCGTGTTATTTCTTCGATCACGCCTTCATCCCACACGCTCATTACCGCGCACTTTTTCGGATCAACACCGAGTTTTTGTAAATAGTCCTCTCGACTCTTCAGAACTTTCTCCTCCTCGCCCCACAAAAAAGACATATTCCCGTCCTCAACGGACGAGAATTTATAGACAAGACTTGTTGTACTTTCTAGTCTTTGCGACTGGAACATTGGATTATCTTATCACCTTCCACGGTACTTTCTTTCCTTTTTTTACCTCGAACCCTGCCGCCTTCTTGTGTCCCCCGCCTCCGTATTTCGCGGCGACTTTCGACACATCCACCTTCCCGTTCGAGCGAAGCGAAACGCCGATGTCGCCGTTCGATTCCATCCTCCACACGATCCCGAACGGCGGCCGCTTTTTTGCGAGTGCGTGCCCCAAGTCCGATTCGAAGACGGGCGAGTTTGCCGCCAGCACCTTGTATCCGCAAAATCGCACGAGGAATGTCGATCGTCTCATGACGAACTCGATCGCCTGTTTCTCATATTCCAAAATCGTCGCCCCCTGCGCCGCCGTTTTTTGAAACTCCCCTCGCGTTTCGAACTTCCTCGAAAAAACATCCCACTCCGCAAAATCGAAGCCGAGAAGCGTGAGTGCTCTCCCGATTTCTTTTGAATGTGCGGAATGAAAATGCCACAAGTCATTCTCTTCCACATACTTCAGGAGGCGCGGAACCTTCTTTTCCGGATGAAAATACCGCCATGCCAACACCGCACCCGAATGATCATTATTGAACACGTCCTCCGGAAACACCTCGGTGTCCATTTTTCTACTTACATGATGATCGAGGATCACCACACTCTTATTCTTGCGCCTGAGCTTCTCTTGAACCGCTTTCGGATAACTTACATCGATTGAGTAAATTATCTTCCCTCGCAACTGCTTTTCAGGGAGCGTTCCCGGTCTGACCGGAATATACTCCGCCTTGTTTCCGAATTCCTTCCACGCGGCCCACGCGCCCGCGAATCCATCAATGCAATTTTTGTGATAAGTAACAATAATATGTTTCATGGTTCTATTCACTACAAACTACCCACTACTCACTTCTGTAATGCTTCAATCCCGGGCAGTTTCTTCCCGCTCAAATACTCGAGCATGGCTCCGCCTCCCGTGGAGAGAAACACATTCTTGGAAATTAGGGATTTTGAACCAGGAATCAAGGAAATAGACGATACGGTCTCGCCGCCGCCGACCACAGTATGCGCTTTTTTATTCATAAGGACCGCATTCCACACTCCTCGTGTTCCCTCCTCGAATCCTCTCTTTTCAAAGAGCCCCATCGGTCCGTTCCAGATTATCGTCCTCGAGTTTTTTATGACCGCCGCGAACTGTTCAACCGTCTTCGGACCTATGTCAAGGATTTTCCCGTTCTGCCTCTCCGCGTCGATGGGAAGGATGATTTTCTTACTCCTCAAACATTGCTTCGCGAACGCCGTCGACTTCATGTCGACCAGAGAGTCGCCGATCGGTAATCCCTGCGCCTCAAAGAACGTGTTTGCGGGTCCTCCTCCCAGGAGAAAATAATCCGCTTTCCCTAAGAAGTGTTGTATAATCCCTATCTTATCGGAAATTTTCGCGCCTCCGATAATTATCGACATCGGATGTCGATAATTGTCTGTTATGCGGTCAAAATTTCTTACTTCCTTTTCCATGAGCAATCCCGCATATGACGGGATGTACTTCGTAATCGCGCGGACCGACGCGTGTGCACGATGAGAGACCGCGAACGCGTCATTTACGAACACATCACCAAGTGCGGCAAGCTGCGCGGCGAACCTTGAATCGTCTTGTTCCTCGCCCGCAATGAAACGGAGATTCTCGAGAAGAAAAATGCTCTTCGGTCTTGCTTCCTCGATTTGCATTTCAATTTTTCCGAAATCGAAATGCGGCACGAATTTCACCTTCGTCCCGAGCTTCCCCGAGAGAATCCTCGCAAACGTCTGTAGTGAAAGTTTGCCGTCACGTTTTGAAATTTGAAATTTGAAATTTGAAATTTCCCTCACGGGGTTTGGTCTTCCCCTATGGCTCAAAAGCACCACTTTCCCCTTGTGGCGCAAAAGATGTACAATCGTGGGAAGAATCGCCTCAATCCTGTACGCGTTCTTCTCGCCTCCCTCCTCGATATTCAGATCGACGCGTACCAGAAATACACGTCCGCGAATTTTCTTCGGATTCATTTGGGAAATACAACGCATGGCCATACAGGGAAATTATAGCAGGTTATGAAACACATCGTTATTCTCGGCGCGGGGTTCGGAGGACTCCAAGCCGCACTTACGCTCGAAAAACTGCTGAAACGACGCCGTAGCTCGGAAGAATATTCCGTAACACTCGTGGACAGGAACGCGTTTCATACGTTCACGCCACTTCTTTACGAAATCGCCGCGACCTCTCCGGAGACCGCGGGTGATCTCAAACTTCAAGCGCTGGTATCCTTCCCGCTTAAAAAACTTGTCGAGAAACGAAACATTATGTTGGTAGAAGATAACTTTATTGCGCTCGATCTAGATTGCAAAACTGTGACGCTCTTAAAATCGAAAATCGAGTTCGAGTATCTTATAATAGCGCTCGGATCGGAGTCCTATTATTTTGATATCCCCGGTCTCGACAAGTATGCGCTTTCTCTAAAAACATTCGACGACGCGATCCGAATCCGTGATCGTATCGTCTCGGTATTTCGTACGGCGGAGCGAAACGTACGCATTATAGTCGGCGGAGGAGGTCCGAACGGAGTGGAGATCGCGAGCGAGATCCGGCAGTGGATTCCCGAACTTAAGAAAGAGTGCGATCAAAAAAATTGCGGTGCGGAGATTACGATCGTCGAGGGTGCGGCACGCGTGCTTGCGGCATTCGACGAAAAAACATCGGAACGGGCGATGAAACGTCTCCACGCCCTTGGAATCTGGACACTTTTAAACACGAGAATCACCGAAGCCGACGGAGAGAAGGTATATTTGAGTAATGGAACATCGAAGAACTACGACGTCTTTATCTGGACCGGCGGCGTCAAAACGAACTCCGCAATCGATTCCTTGCCTCTTAAAAAAGGAGGGCGAGGAGGAATCGAGATAGATGCGGACACTGCGCCACGCGACACGACATACGACTTTGTCTTTGCAATCGGCGATAACGCACTGCTCCATCACCCGCTCACGCATACGTCGACACCACTCATGGCGCGACCTGCCATGATTCAAGGAAGAATTGCCGCAAAAAACATTATCGCGACCATCACCAAAAAGGACGAGAAATACCGATATTCATTCCGTAGTTATCCGTATATCGCTCCTCTGGGAGGAAAATATGCGATCGCAAAGGTGGGGAAACTTTATGTTTCGGGTCTCCCCGCCTGGATCTTCAAGGGGTTCACGGAACTGAACTACTTCCTCTCCATCATGCCGTTTTGGACCGCAATTAAGGTGTGGCTCAAGGGGCTTTCGATATTCATACGGAACGACCGACTCGGGTAACGAAAAAGGAGCTTTTGTATGCCGGCGTACCCTACTTTCCCAACCACAAGGATTAGTATCATCAGGCCGAAGCGCTTTCACTTCTCTGTTCGGAAAGGGAAGAGGTGGGTCACACTTCGGTAAAACACCGGCAAACAAAAACTCCTTTTTACAAATCAGCTTTTTGAGATAGAAAACGTGAATGCTCTATTCGCATCATAAGAGAAGTAAGTGAACTTATTAGTACTCCTCGGCTGAAACCCTTACGGGCCTTATACCTGGAGCCTATCGACGTCGTAGTCTTCGACGAGTTCATGATGTCTAATCTTGGGAGAGGCTTCGCGCTTAGATGCTTTCAGCGCTTATCCCGTCCGAACATAGCTACTCGGCAATTCACCTGGTGGCAAAGCCGATACACCAGAGGTTCGTTCAACCCGGT
>JAJYXD010000036.1 GCA_021791135.1 bacterium
AGAATATCCTCTTTCTTGAAGCCGTCAGGATGCTCAAGATCAAGAATCCTTCGGATGTCGTACTCGTACTCGTGAGCTTGATGCCGACACTCGAAGCCGGCGGCACGGAGAGAAAAACCAAACCCACCCAGTATGCGGTGCGCACCTTGAACGCGGCAGGACTTCAGCCGGACATTTTGATAGCCCGCGCCCGCGCGGCACTCGACGCGGAAAGAAAAAACAGACTCGTATTAAACGTCAGCCTCGACGCAAAAGACATCATCTCCGCCCCCAACACCGGTAACATCTACGAAGTTGCTCTGAACTTCGAGAAGGATCATCTTGCCGATCGCATCCTGAAGAAGCTCAATTTGAAATCCAGAAAGCGCGATCTGAACGAATGGCGAAGGATGGTGAAGAAAATACACTCGCTCAAAAAAGAGGTTTGCATAGGAGTAGTCGGAAAATATTTCGGCTCCGGAGCGTTCACGCTGACCGATTCGTACATCTCGGTACTCGAAGCGATTAAACATGCCGCCTACTCCGTGGGAGTTAAACCGAACATCGAGTGGGTCGGCAGCGAAGAATTCGAACGGGACCCGAGGCAGTTGAAAAAACTCTCGGAGTACGACGGTATCGTGATTCCCGGAGGATTCGGTGCGCGCGGAGTCGAGGGAAAAATCAAAGCGATACAGTACGCACGCACTCACGGAATTCCCTACTTCGGTCTCTGCTACGGCATGCAGCTCGCCGTCGTGGAGTACGCGAGAGATGTACTCCACCTCAAAAACGCACATACTACCGAGATAAACCAGAAAACGCCCCACCCCGTTATCGATATCCTCCCCGAACAAAAAGAGAAGCTCGCCCGGAACGATTATGGCGGCACAATGCGCCTCGGCGCGTATCCCGCACTTCTTCAAAACGGCACCATCGCCGCAAACGCCTACGGGACAAAAAAGATCTCCGAACGTCATCGGCACCGCTTTGAGGTAAACCCGGAATATATAGAGAAAATTGAAAAGAAAGGAGGGGTATTTTCCGGAACGTCTCCCGACAGACGGCTTATGGAGATATTCGAACTGCCGCGAAAAGTACACCCGTTCTTCCTGGGAACGCAGTTCCATCCGGAGTTCAAATCAAGACCTCTTCGTCCTCATCCCCTCTTTGTGAGTTTCATGAAAGCGGCCGCTCACCGATCGGGCCGCTAAGAACCCGTCTTCAAAAGGAGTTCGTACGCATTCTTCGACGAGGTACTGTTCCAAATAAAAGAGGAGGATACGATCCTGTTTGCTCCCGCCGCGGCAACTTTTTGTGCCGTTTCTTCCGTGATTCCACCGTCCACCGATATGACGGCTTGCGGCGCGATGTCTCGCACGAATTTTATCCTATCCACGGCATTCGGATTCATATCCCCTCCCGAAAATCCTATCGGAACCTCAAGAAGATGCACGGCAGAGACTAAACGGTTCTCAAGACACGACGAAAGTTTTTTCACGTTGGTATCCATCTTGATACCGAGCACGAGCTCCGCCCCGTTCGCCAGAACCCGATCTTTTAAAAACTGGAGATCGTGGATAGCTTCGATGTGCACGATAACTTTCTTCGCGCCCGCCAGAAGCCATGCATCTATAACCGATTCGGGGTTCTGAACCATAAGATGCACCTCCGCTTTTAAAAGAGGATTTTGTTTTAGAAGCTCGCGAAGCAATTTCGGCGTGCATGCCGTGACCGCAGGCGAAAAAACTCCGTCCGAGATGTCAAAATGCGCCTCATGCGCACCGATCTCGCCGGCTCGCTTCCATCTTTCGTGGAGGCACGCCTCATCAAAGCAATTGATTACCGGGGCGACATTCATCCCGTTAGAAGCAGATCGCGATCGAGTAAATTAACCTGCATATTCTCTTATTGCGACTTTCTTTGTCAACATTGTTTATTTTTCTTTCGAAGCGCGATCGCGGCTTCTAACGGGATAAATCTTTCTACCAATGTAACGTCTCTTTCCGTTCTTTTGTTCCGCTTGTTCCTTCCTCGTCGCGTGCTCCGGCGAACGTACCATAGAGTTTCTGTTCCAGTTGAGAGATCTTTTCGATGCGCCTTCGAAAACGCTGCTCGTTCGCGAACGGCGTCTCGAGCCACGTAATGAGAATCTTCTTTGCAATGGGGAGATCGAGGTATTCGGCGCCGAGTGCGAGCACGTTCGTATC
Organism: bacterium; assembly: GCA_021791135.1. GTDB lineage: Bacteria > Patescibacteriota > Minisyncoccia > UBA6257 > GWB1-50-10 > JAKAHD01. Next base: position 2,187 of record JAJYXD010000036.1, read on the forward strand.
GTCGTCGTTTCTCGAGTCATATGCCTGATCCGGAGTCGTAGCGAGCGCGGATCGGACACGCGGGAATTTGTTTACCGTAATATCGACTCCCACGCCCGATGCGCAGATTACGATGCCGCGGGCCGTTTCGAACTCCCGGCTCACGCGCATTCCGACCTCGGCCGCGAAATCGGGATAATCGTCGTTCTCATCGAGTTTTTCGTTTCCGAGATCGGTCACGGAATAACCGCTTTCCCGAAGAAAGTTTTTCAGATGTTCCTTAAGAGCGAATCCTCTATGATCGGCGGCGATGTAGATCAGCATCTTTATTGTATGCTCGCTTACTTTCCCAAGACCTCTGCGGTTCTCTCTACGTGTTTTACCAGTGTCGAGACGTACCCTGTTTCGTTATCGTACCAGGAAAGCACCTTCACGAGATTTCCATCCACTACCTTCGTGAATCCGAGATCCACGATTGCGCCGTAGGGTTCTCCCAGGATGTCCGAAGAGACGATCTGATCCTCCGTGACTTTCACGATTCCCTTCCAGCGCGGCGACTCGGCTGCGGCTTTGAATATCCCGTTCACCTCTTGAACCGTGGTAGTTCGCTTCGCAATGAACGTGATGTCCGCGATCGATCCCGAAACTACGGGAATGCGCATCGAGATGCCGTCGAACTTCCCTTGAAGCGAGGTGATGGCGCGCGTCACGGCAATCGCCGCACCCGTCGTCGAGGGAACGATATTCTGCGCCGCCGCGCGGCCGCGTCTTAGGTCATTCCCTTTTACGGGGCTGTCGACGATACTCTGCGTCGCCGTGTAGCCGTGAACGGTATTCAAAATCGCTTTCTCGATTCCCGGATTCTCCGACATGATCTGAATCACGGGGGATGCGGCGTTCGTCGTGCAGGATCCGTTCGAGCTCATGACTACCGTTTCAAGCGCGCCTTCATTCACCCCCATGAGAATCGTCTTCCATTCGGAACTGTCGTCATCCTTCGCCGGTGCGGTAATTACTACGCGCTTTGCTCCTTGCGTCAGATGCGCCTTCGCTTTCTCAAACGATTCGTAAACCCCCGTCGATTCGACGACGATATCGATACCGAGTTCTTTCCAAGGGAGTGCCGTCGGCTCTTGTATCTGAAGAAATTTGATCGGAGTTCCGTCAATCACAAGACTCCCGTCCTTCGCCTCCACTTTTTTTCCGAATCTTCCGTATACCGTATCGTATTTCAGAAGATATGCGAGATTCTCCGCGTCCCCCAGATCATTTATCGCGACAATCTCGAGGGCCGGGTTTCCGAACGCCTGCTTCAAAAACAAACGACCTATTCTCCCGAATCCGTTGATTGCTATTTTCGCCATATGTGCATTATAGCCCAGAATTTTCTTTTTACCTACCGTTACCCCGCTCAAAATCCGCCAAATCCCCCGCTTGAAGCCCGATACTCTTTACCTTCCCGGCTTGAAGCTCAAGCACGCCGTCGACGGGAGACGGAGGGAGGTACACCGGCAGTTTACCGTCATCCACCGAGGCATCTTGAGGAAACGGCACGTTTTCCTCAAACCCGATTACGGTGGTTCCTGAGATCCACACGATGTCGATTGGGATTTTCATCCCCTTCATCCAGAACCCGTAACTCCCTCGTTCCGGAAAAGGAAAAAACATTCCTTCGTTCGACCCGAGCGCCGTTCTCCCGCCGAGTCCTTTTTCTTTCTCTTCTTCCGTGTTTGCGATTTCCGCCAGAATGTTCTGGCCGTGTATGCGTATCGCTACTCGCTCCGCGCGCATGCCAGTCGGCGGGACTGGAGGAATGGTACGGAAATTATCCAGTACTGCGTATAGCACTCCTGTAATGATTACAAGTATTGCGATTAAAAAAAACTTCCGCATAGTCCCAGTATTCCTATTATAAGACAAACCTCCCGAATCCCCATGTCCTCAAAAAATCACATATGTGATTTTTTGAGGACACCGTTTTATCTTTGTGTGCGTCCCATAAGCGCATAAACTGCGACTCCGAACGCTACGCTCACATTCAGCGACTCTTTCTTTCCGTGCATGGGAATTTCGAGAATCGCGTCCGACAACTTCAAAATCGAGGGAGGGATCCCGCGCACCTCGTCGCCGAGGACGAGTGTGATTTTTTTTGTTCCGCGCCGCAGACGAGCCAAGTCGTACGGTATCGAACGCCTCGATTGCTCAAGCGCGTAAATCGAGTACCCCTCCGCTTTGAGTTTCTTGATGCACCGCGCGGTCGAAACGACATATTCCCAAGGAACGTTTCGTTCGGCCCCAAGAGCAACTTTCGAGAGCTCCGGTCTTATTTTCCCGAAACGGTCGAGTGGGGTCGGCGTGATGCCGCACAAAAACAACTTCGAGATTCCGGCGGCATCAGACGTCCGGAAAATCGATCCCACGTTATGCAGGCTTCTTATATTGTGAAGCGCCACTGCAATCTCCATAAGATTATTGTAGCAAAGAAAAATCTGATATAATGCTAGATATGAAATTTGAACTACCGTTACTTCCCTACGCGTACGATGCGCTCGAGCCGTATATCGACGCGAAAACGATGGAGATTCATCATACGAAACATCACGCGACGTACGCGACGAAACTGAACGAAGCGGTTGCGAATGCCCCCGAACTCGACGGGAAGACGCTTGAGGAGCTTCTTCTCGGACTCGATAAGTTCCCTGAACCTCTGCGAACCGCCGTACGGAACCACGGAGGCGGGCACTACAACCACTCGCTCTTTTGGACCTGTATGGGACCGCACATGGAAAGAAACGAAAAGGGTCCGCAAGGCCCGTTGGGGGATGCGATTGTCGCAGCCTTCGGTAACTTCGAACAATTCAAAGAGACTTTTTCAAAGGCGGCTGCCGGACTCTTCGGGAGCGGCTGGACGTGGCTCATAAAAGACAAGACGGGATTGCTCTCGATCGTCACTACTCCGAACCAGGAAACCCCGATCTCCGAGACGAAGA
>JAJYXD010000023.1 GCA_021791135.1 bacterium
TCCTTTCCCGTATGCCTCATCGAGCTGCACGATACGCGAGAGGAGATGTTGGTTTTCGGGCAGGTGCTCACGGAAGCGGTCGTACCATCTCCTCACAGCTGGAAGGGGATATATAAAACAAAAACTGCCCTCCACAGTTTCTGTAAAGGGCTAGTTCGTCTCATTTTTTATTAAACCTAACTAACGCCCTTGTGATTATCAGGGCATAATTTTCCCTCACCCGATAATCCCTAATTCTCCATAGGTCTTTCTCATTTGGCTTGATGTCCGCATGGAGAGAATAAACGTGCTGGAAGACATTCTCGGTATAGCCGTTTTTGTCAGCTTTATTGGACTCCTTGGTAATAAATAAAAGTTGTAAGTCCTGCGGATGTATTGTAAGTCCTAGTTCTTCCTCCATCTCCCTTGCCGCGCTTACTGTAGCATCTTCACCCGTATCGATGTGGCCGCCTGCGGTAATGTCCCAAAGCGATGGCCGGGATTTTTTTGTCTTAGCTCGCTTTCCCACTAAAATCCGATAATCGGAATCAATGACCCAAACATGGCTTGCACGATGCCATAGACCTTTTTCGTGAACTTCGCTTTTGGGCCTGATCTCGCCCGTTAATTTGTTATTTTCGTCTACGATATCAAATTGTTCTTCTTGTGACATACTCGATGATCCTTGATTTTCACTCGCATGCTTATTCTATCAGAACAGAGGCGGCAGGATAAATGAAAACCCCGAACGGTATCAAACCGTTCGGGGTTTTCACTTGCTCCGCAGGTAGGGCTCGCTTCTCGCTTCGCTTGAGACACTCCAAAAACATAGTCGCCTGCGCTCCTTGTTTTTGGGTGCCTTCGGTTCGAGCCCTCCCTTCACAAAACAGAAACCAGAAACGAACAACACAAGATTGTTCGTATCTAATATCTTGGCTCCGCAGGTAGGGCTCGAACCTACAACCATCGCCTTACACTTGTCCTAATGTTTCCAATAGGGGTGGACTATATCATCGCCGTTTGCATAGGCGTCTCGGTATCTAGTCTCTACGGAGCCCCCACGAGATAGGCAAGAATGTCATCTCACGGGGTTCCCACGGTGTTCGCATATCCATAAGGACGTAGCCTTCACCGTTATCCCAAAATTTTTCAGACAAGATTTCTCTTGTGAGCTGCCTTCTGACAGGGCGCCGCTCTACCATTGAGCTACTGCGGAATGTGTTATTTGGAACGTGCTCGCTTATTATGCATTATCGCCGGATTATTTTCAACTTCCGTATGGCAATTTTTGCACAATAGTACACATTTCTGTGCCTCAGAAAGAATGGTGTCCCAGGCGTAGCAAAGTCCTTTTACACTTAGAGAGAATGATTTTTTTGATGGATCTCGATGGTGAAAATCCAAAGCACCTACGTAGCGATCGTAACCGCACCTTGAACACTTTCCACCAAACATCTTTACCAATTTCTTTTTCTTTCTTATGCGACTCGCGACTACCCATTCTGACGCGCATTTGCCACAGCGCCATAAACCATCCCTTCTCTTTAGATGTTCAACTAAGCCGTGTTTCTTACAGAGTCTCTTCATAGTTTAATTATAACACCTTGTGCTAAGCCATATTGAGTTATAAAACGGTATGTGTGTACAAGAACAACGAGGCCCGATGTAAACATCGCCTTACTTTTCTTTTTCTGAGACATTTCTGCCTCCTTAATTAAAGTTGCAAATTAATTATACTTCCATTATAACATTTCTATGGAACGGAAGGAGTTGATAAGAACAATCTACCTATACCTCTTCTCGCTTGTGGGATTGGTGTTGGTGGTGATCGGGCTCGTGGAGTTTGTGGACTTGGGTCTTAAGACCTACGTATTCACGAAGGCGGACGAAGTGATTGTCTATCCCTCGTACCCCTTAAAACCGATGCCTTCGTCGATTGATGAAAAGCAGAGCCAGCCGACCCCCGAAGAGCTTGCACAATACGAGAAGGAGCAGGAAGAATCACAGCGCGCCCAGCAGTCCAGTCAGAAAGCGCAAACCGCATCGAGCGCACTCGCGATGATCATTATTGGTACGCCGCTCTTCCTGTATCATTGGAAGACGATCCAAAAAGACAAAAAAGAAATATAAGCCCCTATAGCTCAGTTGGTAGAGCTGCTCCCTTTTAAGGAGAAGGTCGCAGGTTCGAGTCCTGCTGGGGGCACAAAAAAGAATCGCCCTATGGGGCGATTTTTGGTAGGATGAAGATGTGAAAAACGACGAGATTCAAAAGCACATTATTGCCGCGCGGAAACTGAACGCGATAAAAGATAGGGTGTTCCGGTTGATAGGAAAAAACATCGGAAGAATATCCGAACACGAGGTGAATGTTTTCATTTTTTCTGAGTTTAAAAAAGAAGGATTGGTTACCGAAAAGAAATGCTCCTCCCAAATCGCCGCATGCGGTCCGGATACCTCGTTCGTCCATTATTTCCCGAAAAAAAGAGGATCCAGGGTTATTAGGAAGAACGAGCTTGTGCTGATCGACATATGGGCAAAGCTCGATCGAAAGGACGCGCCGTTCGCCGACATCACGTGGATGGGGTACACGGGGAAGAGCGTACCGAAGGATATCCAAGAAACGTTCGGATTGGTTCTCGGCGCACGGGATGCCGCGATCAAATTTTTGAAAAGTAATCTCAGAAAAAAGAAACTCCCCGGCGCAAAGGGAATGGAAACCTCGGCGAGGGGCTATTTCAAAAAGTACGGCGTCGAGAAGCACTTCCCTCACGGTCTCGGTCATAGCTTGAGCGCCGCGCAGGTTCACGGAACCTACTTTCGTTTCTCGAGAAAGTCGGATTCGCGGATGAAGACGACGATTCCGTTTACGATAGAGCCCGGGTTGTACTTCAAAGATAAGTTCGGTGTCCGAAGCGAGATTGATTGCTATGTTACGGCGGACTACAAGTTTGTCGTAACGGGTAGAGTTCAGAAAGAAATTGTCAGGGTTTAGACTCCCGGTCATTCAGCAGGCTCGATTTGAACTCGGAAGGGCGGTGCGCCCCAAGAATGGTGAACGGAACGTTCATCTTCTTTAGTGCTTCGCCGATTCGTTCCTGATCGTATCCCAAAAACACCATGTCGGGTCGGTGTTCTTTGAGCGCACGCCATTCACCGAGTGTCGCATCGCCCGTAACGACTTCAAGGCGGGGATTGAAAGATCGGATTTCACCGATGCGATCCTCGAGCGTGCGGAGTGGATGCTTTTTCTTCAGGGTCAAAACCGCTTCCGGATGCGCCACCACCACCACAAGCTCGGTACATCGCGCGGCGGCGTCCGTGAGAAACTTTTTATGTCCTTCGTGCAGCCCGTCGAAGACACCAAAGACCATGCCCTTCCGAATCATATCTTCATAGTATCCTTCTGTAGATATTTGCTCAATTATCAGAAGATCTGTCTAATTCCTCTCCAGCAATATATTTATATCCTCCCACCCCGTGTTCCTCCGAACGAGGGTAAGACTTGGGCTAGCGCCCCGGAGCGCCCGAGTGAGGGGGAATGCGGGGTGGGAGTTCTGGGTTATGAATATATTGACATATACCCCCCTGGGGGTATACTTCTTCCTGTGGGACATACACACGACTCGAATAGAAATAAAATAACCCGTCGGTTGAAAATTATCGGAGGACAAATTCGGGGCCTGGAAAAGATGGTAGAAGGGGGTACCTACTGCATCGACGTTATCACCCAGACCTCGGCGGTGAAGCAAGGACTCTCGAATGTCGAGGATCTTCTTCTTGAAAATCACTTGGGAACCTGCGTTTTGAAGCAGGTGGCCGCCGGTCAGACGGAAAAGGCGAAGAAAGAGATTCTCAAGGTGTATCAATTGAAGAGAAAATAACATGGATGTAAAAACACTCGGAATAAAAGGAATGCACTGCGCTTCGTGCGCGGCCGTCATCGAGACGACACTTAAGAAAGAAGAGGGAGTGGACTCGGTGGAGGTAAACTACGGCACGGAAACGGCGAAGATATCGTTCGATGGATCGAAGACCGATCCCGCTCGTCTCTCAAAAAAGATAGAACCGCTCGGATATTCTTTTATGACCGCGGAATCGATGGGTATGTCCGAGAGCGAGCATGCGGCCCATCTCGGTCTTTCTCAATCGAAGGAAGAAAAACTTGCCGAATTGAACGACATGAAGCGCAAGTTGTACTCCGCAATCCCGCTCACGGCAGTGAGCGCCGTCGTAATGGTGTGGGAAGGGCTTGTGCGATTCGGTATCGTCCCCGCGATTCCGTACGTGTGGGAAGAATTCTTCCATCATCTTCTGCCCGTTATGGCGACCTACGTATTGTTTGTGGTGGGGAAGCCCTATCTTCTCGGGTTCTACCGATTCCTGCGATACGGCAAGGCCAATATGGACACCCTGATCGGTATCGGCACCGTCGCGGCGTATCTTTATAGCTTTGCGATAACCGCATTTGAAGAGACGCTCCGGCCTTTTCTCGACGTGCAGAACACCTACTATGACGTGACGATCGTCGTTATCACCTTCATCGCGCTCGGCAAGTATCTTGAAGCGCGTTCGAAGTTGAAGACGGGGGATGCGATTGAAAAACTCTTGAACCTGCAGGCAAAAACGGCGCTCGTCATTCGAGAAGGAAAAGAAATTGAAATTCCCGTCGGACAAGTCGTCCACGGCGATCTGATCATTATAAAACCTGCGGGCAGGATACCCGTCGACGGCGTCATTATGGAAGGGTCTTCGTATGTCGATGAGGCGATGGTTACGGGCGAGCCGATTCCGGTCGAAAAGAAGAAAGGAGATACGGTGATCGGCGGGACGATCAACACGACCGGCTCGTTCGTGTTCAAGGCGATGAAAGTCGGATCCGAAACCATGCTTGCACATATTGTGAAGATGGTCGAGGAGGCACAGGGAAGCAAGGCGCCGATTCAGGCGCTTGCGGACAAGATCTCGGCGGTCTTCGTTCCGATCGTGCTTGTAGTCGCTTTTGTCGCGCTCGGCGCATGGCTTCTTCTTGGGTACTCCTCGCTCGGCTTTCCGCACGCGCTCTCGTTCGGTCTTGTTTCGTT
>JAJYXD010000008.1:0-2136 GCA_021791135.1 bacterium
CAATCTAGTTTCAATGAGACACAAAACAGACTGAATACGTGCATCAGCGCCAACGGAGGACAACGTTATCCATGAAGACCATGACTAGAAAAAAAATAGTCCTGTGCGCCGGAGTAATCGCGCTCCTCGCGTTTACGATGCCATATTTCGCTCACGCCGCAATCTGGGACATCTTTTCACCCACAATGATCCTCACCTCGATCTTGAGAGGAATCGCGTACATCCTCTCCTTCATATTTGGCATCCTCTTTATGATCGCGAACTTCTTTGTGGGAATCGCGATGAATTTCAACGACCAAATTCTTTCAACCTCCAATGCGCTTGTGATGGTGGGGTGGAAAATTTCGAGAGACATCGCAAATCTCGGCTTCGTACTTCTCATTATCGTAATTGCCTTTGCGACCATCCTCCGGATTCAGAGTTATGGCGCGAAAAAACTGCTGCCAATGCTTATCGGCGCCGCAATCATCGTGAACTTCAGCCTGACGATCGGAGGAGTGTTCATCAACTTCGCGAGTACGCTCTCCCAGTCCTTCTTGGACAAGATGGGGGGCAACTACTCCGAATTTACGCAATCGCTCGCGGCCGCGTTCGGGCCCCAGCGTCTGTTCCTCCCCCCGGATAATCCGCCGCCGCCGGATCCGTCGGAGCAGGGCGGCGCATGGACGGGTTTCTCCGCCGCGATACTCATAAGCATCGGGAACCTTACATTTATCGTCGTCTTCTCCCTCATCGCCTCGATGGTAATGTTCCTTCTTGCGGGAATGCTTATGATTCGTTTCATCATGCTCTCGTTCCTTCTTATCATCGCGCCTATCGTGTGGCTCTTTTGGGTGTTTCCGGCTCTAAAACACCTCTTCACGAAGTGGTGGAATACGTTCTTCCAGTGGGTCTTCTTCCAGCCCGCGATGCTCTTCTTTATCTACCTCTCGATACTCTCCCTAAGCTTTCTTAAAGACACCGCTCAACCACCCTCGGGGAATGGGGTTTTCGGGGGGTTAAGCACCGTGATCACCCAGGGAATGCAGATGGTAGCGCTCTGCGGGTTCTTGATAGGGGGCGTAATCGCGGCGCAGAAGATGGGTATTGCGGGCGCCGCGGGCGCCATGAAGCTCGGGAAGGAGGCGGGGAAGGCGTCTGCGGTGTGGGCAGGGAAAAAGGCCTATAAACAGGTGACCTCACCGCTTCGCGAGGAGGGTGGTAGGAGATTTACGGAACGGTTGCAGGCGAGAGGCGGCATGCTCGGGAGGGTTGGAAACGTATTGAGCAACATGGGCGCGATACAAGGAGATAATCTTGTGAAGGAGGCGACAAAGAAACAGGCGCACTTCTCCGACAGGCAACTCGCGCTCCGCGTTGCGACTATGAAAAATGAGGAGAGGGTCGCCGCACTCGCACGTCTCACGAAGAACAAGGAGCTGGATCATGTCGCGGGCGGCGCCACTTCTTATATACGAGATCCTCAAACGAGGGATCTGTTCCGCCGCTTCGGGCAGGGATCCGCTTACACCGATATGGAGAAGACCGTTGGGGTTAATACCGACATCTTGAGACTCAACACCGATTGGCAGAGGGCTGTTGCGAGCAACCGTCCCCAGGAGGTCGTGAATAATATTAGAGAACAACTTACGGATGCTATGAGGACATTCGAGAGAACTTACTCGATGGCCGACTTCGAGAAGCTCCAGGGCAACCTCTTCTCCGCATTCGATGCGGAAAGAAATAACCTCGGCCTTTCGGCGAACGATCATCAGGAGCTCGGCGAACTAAGAATGAGCACGGTCTTTGAGATTAATCCGGGGGCGGTGGCGAGAATACGGCCCAAGCTCCGGGGTGATGATCTTGTAAACTTCCAGAGAAACCTCAATAACTTCATTGACAGATTTGAGGATGAGATCGGTCTCGCAGAAGGCCTGCGCGGTTCCAATGCAACGGTTGCACAGAAGCTGGCGAGTATAGAACAAGAACATCGAGGAGATCCCGGGCTTATCGCCCGCGCAAGAAGCCTCTACGGAACACGGAACAATCTCGCCGGAAGCTTGTTCGGAGGCGGATGGGCGCCTACCCCGCACACCCCCGGCGGAACGCACGAGGAAGAAGAGGAGGAAGGACACTAATCAAACACTATGTATATTT